>JAFYIC010000011.1 GCA_017538845.1 Bacillota bacterium
CGCATCCTCTTGAGGACGCTATTGAAGGCATTACCCATTCTATATGTACACTGGAATTCGAGGACCACAGGCCGCTCTACGACTGGTCTATCAAAGAAGTAGGCTGGTGGCCGAACCCGCCGCAGCAGATTGAGTTCGCAAGGCTGGATATCACCAACACAGTCATGAGCAAGAGACTACTGAAGGGCTTCGTTGATGACGGTGTAGTTGAGGGCTGGGACGATCCGAGAATGCCGACTATAGCAGGCCTCAGAAGAAGAGGCTACACGCCGGAAGCGATCAGAGATTTCTGTGAAAGGATAGGCGTGGCAAAGGCAAACAGCGTAGTCGACGTTGCGCTTTTGGAACACTGCGTAAGGGAAGACCTCCAGAACAAGGTGCCTTCCAGGAATGTGGTATTCGATCCTATAAAGATAGTGATCACAAACTATCCCGAAGATCAGACCGAAGAGATGGAAATGGAAAACAACAGGAACGTTCCTGAAATGGGCAACCGCATGGTTCCTTTCAGCAGAGAACTCTATGTGGACGGCAACGATTTCATGGAAGTTCCAGTGAAGAAATATTTCAGACTGTTCCCGGGCAACGAGGTAAGGTTCAAGGGAGCATACTTCATCACATGCAATGAAGTCATCAAGAACGACGACGGCTCCATAAAAGAACTCCATTGCACGTACGACCCTGAAACCAGGAGCGGCAGCGGTTTCGAAGGCCGCAAGGTCAAGGGCACGATACACTGGGTAGACGCTGCAACGGCGGTGCCCATTAAAGTGAGGAAGTACGATTACCTGATGAAGGCGAAGGAAGAAGGCGGCCCTGAGGAACTGAACAGGGATTCAATGACAGAAGAGACTGCATACGCAGAGCCGCTGATCAGTCAGGCAGCGCCGGGAGACCGGTTCCAGTTCTTCCGCCACGGCTATTACATCGCAGACAGCAAGCTGACGACTGACGATGAAAAGGTATTCAACCAGATCGTAGATCTGAAGAGCAGTTTCAAGATCAAGAAATAGGACGGCAACAAAATGAGATGCTCCCGGAGACACATCTGATCCGGGAGCATATTTATTACAGCGGAGCACGCGCTGAAAAAAGATCGGAGACAAGGAATGGATTATTACAAAGCCGCATTGAAGATGCATGAAAAGCATAAGGGCAAAATGGCTACTGTGAGCAAGGTGCCCGTAAAGACCACGGACGATCTTTCCACGGCTTACACGCCCGGCGTGGCAGAGCCATGCAGACAGATCGAAAAGAATGTGGACGATCTGTATAAGTACACCAATAAAGGAAACACAGTCGCCGTCATAAGCGACGGTTCAGCAGTTCTTGGACTGGGAAACATCGGAGCCGACGCGGCGGTTCCCGTAATGGACGGCAAGGCGCTGCTCTTCAAGGAATTCGCGGGGCTGGACGCTATCCCTATCTGTATAAAGAGTCAGGATCCGGACGAGGTGGTGAACATCGCGGCCAACATAGCTTCAACTTTCGGAGGCATCAACCTTGAGGATATTTCCGCGCCGAGATGTTTTGAAATAGAGGAAAAACTCCAGGCACGGGTGGACATACCTGTTTTCCACGATGACCAGCACGGCACGGCGGTAGTAGTTTCTGCGGCCGTCATAAACGCCACAAAACTGGCAGGTAAAAAACTCAGCGAAATGAAAGTCGCCATGAACGGAGCCGGCGCGGCAGGGACTGCTATAGCTACCATGTTGTCGAACCTGGGCATCCCGGACATACTCATATGCGACCGTAAGGGCATCATCACCACTCAGCGTGACGACCTGAACCCGGCCAAGCAGAAACTGGCCAAAAGGCTTAAAAGCAACGGCCCAAAAGGGACCTTGCAAGACGCGGTCAAAGGAAGAGACCTGTTCGTCGGAGTTTCTGCGGCAGGCGCTCTCACACCGGAAATGATAAAGAGCATGGCAGAGGATCCTCTGGTATTTGCCATGGCCAATCCTGAGCCGGAGATACTTCCCGACGCGGCGAAAAAAGCCGGAGTAAAAGTCATAGCGACAGGAAGATCCGATTTTCCTAATCAGATCAACAACGTGCTCATTTTCCCGGGAATGTTCAAAGGCGCTCTTATGGCCAGAGCAAAGGCCATAACCCCGGAGATGAAGATCGCGGCGGCATATGCTCTGGCGGGGATAATAAAGGAAGAGGAGCTTTCGGAAACGAATATAATACCGAGCGCTTTCCATCCCGGAGTGGCTGACATAGTTGCGGAAGCAGTGGCGAAAGCATGGAAAGATAACGCCTGAAAACGGCACCGCAAAAAAATGTGAAAATATTGAAAAGTAAAGTGATAATATTGTTGTTTCGCAACCTTATACATGCTACAATGTATTTGTAAAGGGGAAACAGTTACCCTGCAGGGTAACAAAATCAACGGAGGTGACAGTAATGAAGTATTTAGTTCCAATCGATGGATCCAAACAGTCTCTGGAAGCTGTTGAATATGCAGCAAAACTTGCTGAGAAGTTTGGTGACACAACTATCACTCTCGCATACGTAATCATGTACGAACCATACTTTATGGATTCACCTGAGCTTATTGAAAAGAACGGACAGGCAAAAGCAACAGTTGTCCTTGACGAAGCTGAAAAAGTACTGGCCGGATATTCGGGCATAGGTGTAAGGAAAGTTATTGAACATGGAAGCAGTGCTGCCGACAAGATCGTTGAACTTGCTGAGACAGGCAAACACGATGCTATCGTAATGGGTTCACAGGGACTTTCCAATCTGAAGAGATTCCTTATGGGTTCGGTATCAACAAGAGTTAGCCAGTATGCGCCTTGCACAGTTATACTTGTAAGATAGGAAATAGATAGATTCAGAAAGCAGAGAGCTGCCTTACGGCGGCTCTCTTTTATTGCACCGATGGCGCGCCCGGGCAGAAGGCAGCGCGTTTTTTTATTGGCCGAAAACTTTTTTCGGGAAAAGGGTTGACAGGATGGCGGGCTTGTATTATTGTACTAAGTGGTTAATACAATAATACAACGAAAGGAGACGTGGACGTGTGGCCATTTAAAGAAGGAACGCCAATATATCTTCAGATAATAGAAGAAATCAAGACCCGCATCGTAAGAGGCGAGTATGAGGCCGGTTCACAGGTTCCCCCTGTGAGGGAGCTGGCCATTGAGGCGGGGGTCAATCCCAACACGGTGCAGAGGGCATTCGCCCAGCTGGAAAGTGAAGGGATACTTAAAAGCGACCGGACAAGAGGACGGTTCGTGACAGATGAAAAGAGTGTGCTGGGTGAACTCAGAAAAACCATGAGCAGCAGGTTCGTCACCGGAATGATCAAAGGCATGAAAGAACTTGGCATGAGCGATGACGAAATAATAGAGGCTGTTTCAAGACAGGTAAAGGAGGAAAGCAAATGAGTGTATTTGAATGCAGAGCCCTCACAAAGAAATACGGGAGCTGCTGCGCGGTAGACGGCATAGACCTTTCCGTTGAAAAAGGCAGGATCGTAGGATTGCTCGGACCCAACGGCAGCGGCAAGACCACCATCATAAAGATGGCGAACGGCCTGCTTCAGCCCACGTCGGGAGAGATCCTGATAGACGGCATGAAGCCGGGCAAAGAAACAAAGAAGTGTGTTGCGTATCTTCCGGACAGGGAGTTCCTGCCGGAATACATGAATGTAAAACAGCTGCTCAGGTTCTATGCGGATTTCTTCGAGGATTTCGACATGGACAGAGCGGAAGAAATGCTGGAGAATCTGGACTTTTCAAAGTCCATGTACCTTAAGAAAATGTCCAAGGGCATGAAAGAAAAGATACAGCTGATCCTGACCATGAGCAGGAGAGCCAAGGTATATTTCCTTGACGAGCCTATCGCGGGAGTGGATCCGGCGGCCAGAGACTATATCCTCAGGACCATAATCAACAATTACGATCCCGAGGCTCTGGTGCTCATCTCGACTCACCTGATCTCAGATGTGGAATCGGTGCTGGATGACGTGATCTTCATACAGGAAGGAAAGATCCTTCTCCATAAGTCCGCCGAAGAGATCAGAGAAGAAAGCGGCAAGAGCGTAGACGGATACTTCAGGGAGGTGTTCAGATGTTAGGCAAACTTTTGAAATATGAACTGGCAGCGACGGGAAGAAGGCTGCCCCTCCTTTACGGAGTGCTCATAGCGGTTTCAGTCCTGTTCGGACTCATAATAGGAACAGGCGCATTCAACGAGCCGGTCTTCGGAAGGATCAGCACAGCGATTTATGTGATGGCTGCGATAACGCTGGGACTTCTCACATTGATCATACTGATACAGAGATATTACAAGAACCTGCTGGGCAACGAAGGATATCTGATGATGACCCTTCCGGCAGGACCGGGCGCACATGTGGCGAGCAAGATCATATCGGCGACCATATGGATCATTCTCGGAGGCCTTGCGGGAGTCGTGGCGATGAATTTACTGTTCTACTTCGTTACCGACGGCACATGGTACGTTTCATTTACCGCAATACTCCACATGGCAAAAGGCGCGTTATCCGTCAAAGGCGGATGGCTGGTACTTGTGGAACTTATCGTGCTTGGTATCCTGCTCTGCGCAGAGGCGGCGGCAAAGGTATATGCGGCGATATCCATAGGCCATCAGTGGTCCAACCACAGAGCCCTGGGCGCAGTGTTTGCATACATAGGGCTGTCGGTGATAGAAGCCATCGCTGCCATACCGCTTCAGAAGGTAATCGGCGAGGACGGGTATTACTGGACCTATATGTCAGGCGAGACGGTCCCTGAGACACAGGTATTCTTCCTGCTGCTCATAATCGTTGTCGCGGTGATGCTGGCCATATACTGGTTCGTATCCTGGATACTTATAAAGAAAAGACTGAATCTTCAGTAGAAAAAGGGGCAGGGTCCTGCGGGATATATCCCCGCAGGGAAACCGTCAGATATATAATAAAAAAGAGCGTGCTTCCGGGCGCGCTCTTTTGTTCCTGTGAAAAACAGATCTGTGCCTGCGGCAAGGTTGCTCTTTTTATCTTCCTTTATTATAATTACAGCATGTGCAGGAACATATTACTGACAATAGAATACGACGGTTCGGTCTTCCACGGTTGGCAGAGACAGCCGGAGGTACTGACGGTACAGGGAATGATCGAGGAAGCCCTGAGCACGGTGTGCGGAAAGCCCGTTGAAATAGACGGCACCAGCAGGACCGACGCGGGAGTCCATGCCCACGGACAAAGGGCCAGTTTCAAAGGTGATTTCGGCATACCTACGGAAAGGCTCGCCTATGCGGTGAACAACGTGCTTCTCTCAGACAAGTGGGGCGAAGCCGCAGGAGCGGCCAGGATCCTTAAGGCGGAGGAAGTCAGCCCTGATTTTCACGCCAGGTTCGACGCCAAAGGAAAGACCTATGTATATAGGATATACAACCTGCCGGAAATGGATGTGTTCAGAAGGAATTACTGCTATCATATTCCGGATGAGCTGGACACGGACGCCATGGTAAAAGCTGCGAAGCACATTGAGGGAACCCACGATTTCAAGTGTTTTGAGGCTGCAGGCGGCCAGGAAAGAGAGACCACCGTGAGGACCATAGAAAGGATCACGGTAGAGCGCACAGATGACGGGCATGTGGAAATAACCGTCACCGGCGACGGTTTCCTCTATAACATGGTGCGGATCATCACAGGAACTCTTGTGGAAGTTGGACTGGGAAAGCGGGATCCGGAAGAAATACCAGCCATAATCGAGGACAAAGACCGCACAAAAGCGGGCCACACGGCGCCCCCGCAGGGGTTGTATCTTGAAAGCATATATTACTGAGATAAAAAGCGCGGAAACAGCCGCGCTTTTTTCGTAGATTTAAGTGAAAAAATGTCAACTCTATATTTGCAACAGGGTTTATTTGCGTTATAATAGTAACATCATATAATTGTTTTTCTGGAGGAACGATGGACAGAATCAGCTGGGACGAATATTTCATGAAAATGGCAGAGCTTGCTGCGACCAGATCCACATGTCTCAGAAGGCAGGTCGGAGCAGTCATCGTCCAGGACCGACATGTAATAGCTACCGGTTACAATGGCGCGCCTAAAGGTGTGCCTCACTGCAGTGAGAAGGGCGGATGCCTGAGGGACCAGATGGGTATCCCTTCCGGAGAACGCCACGAACTCTGCAGAGCTCTTCACGCTGAACAGAACGCGATCATACAGGCGGCGACCCTTGCTCAGAGCATAGAAGGCGCCACCATGTACATCACCAATCAGCCATGCATAATCTGTGCGAAAATGATCATCAACGCAGGAATAGAAAGAATAGTGGTAAGAGAAGGTTACCCGGACGAGTTTGCAGTTCAGATGCTGGCTGAGGCCGGGCTTAAGATCGTGATGCTGAAAGACGCGGACAAAGCGTAGGGAACAACATCCCGGAGCAGTTTTAAAAAAGAGACAAAGGCCGGAACAAACCGGCGGAGGTAGTGATGACTTACGTCATAGGAGCGATCGTGGGCATCGCATTCGGAGCCCTGGTAGCGTTCCTGAAAAACATATTCATCTGGAAAAAATATGGTGAGTTCGATCCTTCGGACGGAGGAGATCCAGCGAAGGCTTCGGATATATATATTAGGAGCATGGTCAGTTTTGCGGTCAATGTGGCCACCCTGCTGGTAGTCTTTCTTCTCAGAGAGAAACTGCCTTTCAGTTTCGTTGCATGCATCATAGGGACGGCGGCCGCGCTGGCTACGTTGAACAGGATATTTGCACGCAGACAGATCAAGTCTGACCCGGATCAGGTGGGAGATGGTAAGAAGTGACTGAATTTCTTGAGAAAGTCGGATTAACAAGTCAGATGTTCACCAGCATTATTATAACGATAGTGCTGTGCGTTCTCGCTATCATTGCGGGCAAACGTATACAGACTATACCGTCGGGTTTCCAGAACATAGTCGAGATGTCCATCGAAAAGCTCTACGGATTCTTTGAAGGCGTTATGGGAAAATATCTCTGTAAGAAATACTTCCCTCTCATCGCCACATTCTTCATATACATACTGTTTTCAAACTACATAGGTCTTCTGCCGGCAGCAGGTCATGTTCCGGGTCTTGCAGCGCCTACAAGTACTGTCAACTGTACCGCGGCTATGGCGCTGGTAGCTTTTATTGCCATGATAGGCATCGGCATATATGAACACCACGGACTGGGATATTTCAAGCACTGGTTCGAGCCTTTTGTATTCCTGTTCCCGCTGATGGTCCTTGAAGACCTGGTAAAACCGGTTTCACTCACACTTCGACTTTACGGAAACGTATTCGGTGAAGAAACTGTAGCGACAGCCTTCTTCAACATGGTGCCTATAGGGCTTCCGGTCATCATGCAGCTGCTGGCCGTACTGATGAGCCTGATACAGGCCTTCGTATTCGCACTGCTGGCCGCCATATATATCACAGAGGCATGCCCGGAGGAGGAACACCTGTAGGGCGCTGACAAAAAGGAATATTACGGGCCCTTCGGGGCGCGGAATAATAAATATTTTATAAGTTAAAGTTATTGCAGATATAAGGAGAACAATTATGGGTTTAGTAGCACTTGGAGCAGCATTAGCAATTGGACTCGCATGTATCGGACCGGGAGTCGGTCAGGGTCTTGCGGCAGCAAAAGCGCTTGAAGGAATGGCCAGGCAGCCTGAAGTAGCAGGCATGCTTCGTACCAACATGATCCTTGCATTCGCATTCATGGAATCCCTCGCGATCTATGGACTGCTTTTAGCATTCCTGCTTTACGCGAAGTTATAGGAGAAGCCGGAAATACGGAACCATATTGCTCAGAAGCGGGAAGCGGCATAAGACCCGCGCCCGCTGAAGGTGAAAGGATAAATCATGGTAGAAGCACTGGGAATAAGTCTGAAAGATTTCATCTTTTACTTGATCAACTTCCTTATTCTGGTCGCCGTGCTGGGGAAATTTCTCTATAAGCCTTTCGTAAACGCGCTCAAAGACAGGAAACTGACCATCAAGGCCGCTTTGGAAAATGCTGAGATGACCAACAGAAAAGCGGACGAGAAGATGGCCAGCTACGAGAAACGTATAGCCAAGGTCGAGAGCGAAGGCAAAGAGATAATCCGTGCAGCGAGACTTCGCGCAGAGAATCAGGCCAACGCTATCATCGGGGAGGCCAATGAAAAAGCAGATGAACTGCTGGAGCAGGCGCGCAAGGAAATCGAGCGTGAAAAGGAGAAAGCTCTGGCAGATGTGCGCGAGCAGATCGGGACTCTGGCCATAATGGCGGCAGAGCGGATCATGGAAAAAGAGATCGAGGTCAACGGACAGGATCAGATCATAGACAAAGTCATTGAAGAGGCAGGTGCAGGCAAATGGCAGAGCTGATGACGGTAGATGTAACATACGGTCAGGCGCTGTATTCGGCTGCCAAAGAAAACGGTAAACGGGACCAGATACTCGAGGATGGTCTCCAGCTTTCGGAACTTCTGAAAACGGAGCCGAAACTTATGGAGTTCCTGAAGGATCCCGGAGTTTCTGCTGCCGAAAAACATGACACGATAGAAAAGATATTCCGCGGACAGATGTGTGATGAGCTGGTAAATCTGCTCTTTGTCCTTACGGACAGGGGAAGAGCGGGCAACATATTCGGCATCATCAGGCAGTATGAAAAAATGGCTATGGAAGAGGACGGCATCGCGCGCGGCAGGATCATCTCCGCAGCGCCGCTGAAGGAAGAGCAGATAAAGGACATCGAGGAACAGACTTCGAAACTGCTCGACCTGAACGTTAGCCTTGAGAATGAGATCGACAAAAGCATCATAGGCGGGGTAAAGATATTTGTTGACGGCAGAGTCATGGATGCTTCCTTACGGAAGGGACTCGATGATCTTGCCGGAACGCTTGAAATATAAAGTATTGGAGGACTTGCAATGAACTTACGTCCTGAAGAGATAAGTGCAGTCATTAAAGAACAGATCAAGAATTACGAGAAAAAACTTGAAGTCTCGGATTTCGGAACGGTCATTCAGGTAGGTGACGGTATCGCCAGAGTATACGGACTGGAAAACTGTATGGCAGGAGAACTGCTTGAGTTTCCCGGTGAGATATACGGCATGGCCATGAACCTGGAGGAGGATAACGTAGGATGCGTTATCATGGGTTCCGACCGTGAGATCAAGGAAGGTGACATCGTAAAGCCCACAGGCAGGGTAATCGAGGTGCCTGTAGGAGAGGCCATGATAGGCAGGGTAGTAAATGCCCTCGGCCAGCCCATCGACGGCAAAGGCCCCATCAAGGCGGAAGCCCACAGACCGGTCGAAAACGTGGCGCCGGGCGTACTGCAGAGAAAATCAGTATTCCAGCCGCTGCAGACAGGTATCAAGGCTATCGACTCAATGATGCCTATAGGAAAGGGCCAGAGAGAACTTATCATCGGCGACAGGCAGACAGGAAAGACCGCCATCGCCATAGATACGATCCTCAATCAGAAAGAAGAAGATGTTATCTGCATATACGTTGCCATAGGACAGAAAAAGTCCACAGTGGCCCAGCTGGTGCAGGTACTTGAAAATAAAGGCGCCATGGATTACACCATCGTAGTTTCCGCTACAGCATCGGACGTTGCGCCGCTTCAGTACATCGCTCCGTACGCAGGATGCGCCATGGGTGAGCATTTCATGTATCAGGGCAAACACGTACTGATAATCTACGACGATCTGTCGAAGCATGCGGTGGCATACCGTGCCATGTCCCTGCTTCTGAGAAGACCGCCGGGAAGAGAAGCATACCCCGGAGACGTATTCTATCTTCACAGCAGACTGCTTGAGAGATCAGCCAAACTTTCAGACGAACTGGGCGGCGGATCCATCACAGCGCTTCCGATCATAGAGACGCAGGCCGGAGACATTTCCGCATATATACCGACAAACGTAATATCCATTACTGACGGACAGATATTCCTCGAATCGGAGTTGTTCTTCGCAGGCCAGAGACCGGCTATCAACGCTGGTATCTCGGTATCCCGTGTAGGCGGTAACGCCCAGATCAAGGCCATGAAGAAAGTATCCGGAAAGATCAAGATGGAACTTGCCCAGTACAGGGAACTGGCAAGCTTCTCCCAGTTCGGATCCGACGTGGATAAGGACACCAAGGCAAGACTGGAACACGGCATGAGGCTCATGGAGATCCTGAAGCAGCCCCAGTACCAGCCTGTAAAAGTAGAGCATCAGGTAATGCTCATCTACGCGGCTATCAACGGATATCTGGCAGATGTGGAAGTTACGGACGTAAAGGAATTCGAGAAGGCTCTCTACGAGTACATGGATTCCCTGTATCCGCAGGTAGGAAGAAGCATAGCCGAGACAGGAGAGATAGCGGCAGACATCGAAGATACGCTCAAGGATGCTATCGAGGACTGCAAGAAGGAGTTCTTCAGCGGAAGATAAACAGTTATTGAGAGAGAAAACGAAAAGGAGGTGACAGCCGATGCCTGAAAGCATGCAGGACATAAAAAGAAGAATGAAGAGCGTCGACAGCATAGAGCATGTGACTAACGCAATGAAGCTGGTATCTGCTGCCAAACTCAGAAGGGCCAAGGCGACCTTTGAAAAAACTAATGAGTTTTCTCATTACATAATCAACTCTATCGCAGAGGTGTTCAACAACGCCAGCGAAGTTCCGGAAAAATATCTGGAAGGCGCGCGCGAGATCAACAGGACCTGCTACATCATCGTTTCAAGCAGCAGAGGATTCTGCGGAAGCTTCAACATGAACATCATAAGAGAAGCTGAAAGCGCCATGACGATGGATGAAGGAACATCGACCATCCTGGCTATCGGAACAAAGGCAAGAGACCATTTCCAGAAGAGGGGATACGAGGTGTTCAGAGAGTATTCCGATCCGCCGGAAGATATCTCATTCCTGGAAAGCCGGGAGATCAGCAGGCCGGTAATAGAGATGTATGACAGAGGCGAGATAGATAAGGTGGTACTCATTTATACCGCGTTTATCAGCACGCTGGAACAGCAGGTACGGAATGTAACGCTGCTGCCTTTCTCGATAGAGAAGGATCCGGACGTCATGCAGTATGACAAGCCGGTGGAATACGAGCCTTCTGAAGAGGAAGTATTCAACTATCTCGTTCCGAAATACGTTGAGACCAGTATATACGCAGCGGTGGTGGAATCGGCAACATGCGAGCACGCCGCAAGACGTATGGCTATGGAAAACGCCACGGACAACGCGAGAGAGATGCTGGGTGACCTGTCACTGACTTACAACAGAGCAAGACAGGCGGCCATAACCAATGAGATACTTGAGGTCGTAACAGGAGCCGAAGCACAGAAATAGATATGGCGGCAAGGACCGCCTGAACCGGAAAAAGCATTGCGGCTGACAGCCGCGGCAGTAATTCACAGGAGGATGAACCAGTGAGTAAGGGAATAATTCATCAGATCATAGGACCGGTTGTTGACATCAAATTCGATCCGGATGAAATGCCGGAACTGCTCAACGCCATTGAGATCGAATTTGAAGGGAGAAGGATTGTCGCAGAGACAGCCCAGCACATGGGTGACGACGTGGCAAGATGCGTTGCTCTTTCATCCACAGACGGACTGAAGAGAGGCATGGAAGCGACGGATACCGGCGGACCTATTGAAGTACCGGTAGGCAGAGAAGTCCTGGGAAGGCTTTTCAACGTTATCGGTGAAACGATAGACGACGCGGGTCCGGTAGAAACGGCGACAAAAGCATCGATCCACAGACCGGCGCCTGATTTCGAAGAACAAA
>JAFYIC010000012.1 GCA_017538845.1 Bacillota bacterium
GGGTTTTCCCCTTCCTCCTCCAGATACATTTCGGGAGTCAGCATCCTTTCCTTGCAGTGACTTATCACTGTAAGGATGTACGCCGGGGAATATTTCTTGGAATCCAGGTCCAGCTCTTTGATCACATCTTTCGCAACGGTCTTCTGGTCGGAAGGATCGTACACGGCAAAAGCGCTGGTATATCCCAGCAGATCCGCATGCTTTCTCAGTATCCTGAGACACGCCGCGTGAAAGGTCATTATCCACATGTTGATGTCGGAACCTGTGAGGGCTTCCACTCTTTCACGCATCTCGCCTGCCGCCTTGTTGGTGAAAGTCACGGCAAGGATGTTGTATGGCGAAACGTGCTCGTTTATGATCAGGTTCGCTATCCTGTGGGTCATGGTCGCGGTCTTTCCGCTGCCTGCGCCTGCAAGTATGAGGAGCGGCCCCTCTTTATGGAGCGCTGCCTTTTTCTGTTCCGGATTGAGTTTATCAAGATCCAGCATCCTGCAGTCTCCCCCTTATACCATCAGCGGCACGCCGAATATGCTGAACAGCGTGTTCATGCACCACATAACTGCCGGTGAAAGTATCCTGCTCACGAACCCCATAAACAGGAGCACCAGCAGTATCCACTGGCCATAGTTGTATGCGATCCTGTAAAAATCCGTATTCCTCAGGTTGAATATCTCAACGACGATATTGAAGCCGTCCAGGGGCGGTACCGGTATAAGGTTAAATATCATCAGCACCAGATTGATCTCGATCACGTAGTAGATCATCAGCTCGACATAGTATCTGAAGTCCGTTGCCCCGCCTGCCGAATATGAGAATGCCGAGCCTGCGGTGGAGAGAACAAGCTTGAAAATGATCGTAAAGACTATGGCGAGTATCAGATTCATCACTACGCCCGCAACGGATACCAGAAGTTCATCGCGTCTTCTGTTCCTGAAGTATGAGGGATCGATCTCTACCGGTTTTCCCCATCCAAAGCCGCAGAAGATGAGGGCTATGAATCCGAAAGGTTCCAGATGAGCGATCGGGTTTATGGTCAGCCGTCCCTGCAGACGCGGCGTCGGGTCACCCAGTTTCGACGCCACAAGAGCGTGCCCGTACTCATGGAACGCTATGCCGATTATTATCCCCGGCAGCAGCATTACCGTGCTTAAGAACCACGCTTTCGGATCGCTGAATTCCCCCGCTCTTATGCTCTGCAGGAGCATCAGTATCAGAAAAACTATAAGCAGTATATTTCCCTGTGATCTTCTCAATGTCTTTTCCTCTTTCTTCCGGCACGGTATGAAGCCCATGCCTTGTTATTCTACAGAATGTCCGAAAGGAGCCTTGCTATCGTCTCCTTGAACTGTATCCATCCGGATCTTTTCTGATAATCGTCAAGTGTCAGTTCGTGGCAGAAAGTCATATCGTCCGCAAAACGGTCTTCAAGTTTGCCCGCCACCTTCGAGTCGTATACGAAGGCGTTGGCCTCGAAATTCAGGGCGAAGCTCCGCCTGTCAAAGTTGGCCGATCCCACGCTGGCCACCTCGCCGTCGGCAACGATGGTCTTGGCGTGAAGGAATCCGTTGTCATATATAAAGACTCTTACGCCGGATTTCAGCAGGTCGCCCACATACCAGTAGGTCGCCCAGTATACCATCACGTGGTCAGGCATACATGGGATCATCACCTTTACATCCACTCCGGACAGCGCCGCCATCTTCAGTGACTCCTGGATGCTGGCATCCGGTATGAAGTACGGCGTCTGCAGGCATACGCTTCTCTGGGCCGAGGTGATCATCTTCATATAGGCCCGTTTCACCTCTTCCCTGTAGGAATCGGGACCGCTGGAAACGATCTGCACGCCTGTCCTGCCCGTCGATTTATACGGGGCCTCATATACTCCCTCAAGCGGGATATCCTCACCGCTGGCGAATCTCCAGTCCATAAGGAATCTGGCATTCATATCCTGTACGCTGCTGCCTGTGACACGCAGATGAGTATCGCGCCAGTATCCGAATTTCTTTTTCATTCCCAGATACTCTTTAGCTATGTTGAACCCGCCTATGTAGCCGATTTCGTTGTCCAGGACCACGATCTTTCTGTGGTTCCTGTAGTTCAGCTTTATGTTGAAGTATCTCAGTTTGGGCGGGAAGAAATACGCTACTTTTCCACCGGCTTCGATAAAGTCTGAAAGCAGATAGTTGTTAATGCTCCTGCTGCCCATAGCGTCCACCAGGAACCTTACTTCCACACCTTCCTTAGCCTTTTCCGTGAGGGTGTCGATGAGCCTTCTTCCAACTATGTCGTTTTTGACTATGAAGTACATGACGTTGACGCTGTTTTTTGCTTTCTTTATGTCGTCAAGGAGACGGCTGAACATATACGTGCCGTCTGTGAAGATATCCACGTCGTTGTCCTGGGTATAGTAGGCCTTGGCGTAAGTGACGTTGAGAGTTATCATATCCTCCCACAGTTCGCCGGTGCTCCCGTCCGAATAATCGAACTTGCCGTTTTTCATGTCGTTTATCTGACTCTTCAGCGATGCGCTTATGTAGGTCTCTTCCGAATGGGTGAGCTTGAATATCTTCTTTCTTGCTATATTCTGTGAGAAAATGATGTACAGAATGATCCCGAGTACGGGAAGAAGCAGCATGATCATTATCCATGCCGCGGTGGCTGCCGGAGTTTTTCTTTCGAGAAAAATTATCACAAATACCATAACGATATCTACGATGAGCAGCAGTGTCCCGAAATTTATAAATCCGAATTCAAAGTGAAACGGGAACATTTTCTAAATACACCCCTTCTCTGTGATTTTCTTTCTTACGATCCCTATCACCGGTATCAGTATCAGGGCAAGCGCTATGCCCGCTGCCATATCGATAACAGAATGCTGTTTGATGAACAGCGTGGACATCCATATAGCAACCATCAGTACCGCGCCCGTCACCTTTGCCCAGGTTTTTCTGCTGAAATATCTGCTGTGCATGATGCCCACGAATGCCGCCGTAGCTTCATAACAGTGCATACTGGGCAGCACGTTGTACGGTTTGTCCGCATTGAACATCCATCTCAGCACAGAACTGCAGAAATCACTTCCCGCTATGTATTCAGGTCTGAAAGTGATCTCCGTAGGATAAATGACGAATACGGCGCAGCATATTATCAGCCCGATCAGGTCGTATATGCCGATCTCTATCATGTCTTTGCTCTCGTGGATCAGATAGCACAGGAACGTTGCTATGATCATCACGTACCAGAGCAGATACGGTATCACGAACTCTTGAACGAAAGGGATCGCCTGATCCAGCCCTGTCCGGATATCGTGACGTTCCAGGTCTATCCGCCCAAGCAGAAGATACAGGATGTGGCACATAAATACGGCAATGGCGATCAGTGTCACCAGCAGCGCCTCATGCTTTATATTCCTACTGCCTTCTGTTTCCGGCTTCACCTATCTTTTCCCCCATCTTCACTACGGTCTCAAGATCATTTTCAGTATTATCGAATATCTCCTGATCTATCTCTGCCGCGCCTTCTTTCAGAAGGAGTATGATCGTGGATCCTCCGAAGAGGAACATCCCCTTCTCGCGGCCTTTCTTCATCTCGCATACCCTCTGGTGGTTCTTTATCTTTCCCACCATGAGAGCGCCTACTTCTATCTGTATCACACGGCCGAAATTCTCAGTATCCATGACCGTGTATTCTCTTGAATTCTGGACGAATACAGGCGCGTTCCTCAGAGCTATGGGCTGCACCGTGTGCAGTCTGCCTCTTATGTGAATGTTGTCGCCTTTCCTGCCGTTGTCGATATAGCAGTACCTGTGATAATCATCCACCGTCAGTCTGAATATGAGCGCGGTCCCTCCGCTGTACTCTTCCGCCAGTTTCTCATCTTTCAGCAGGTCCGCCGTATTGTAGCGGCTCCTCTTTATTTCGAAGACCCGGTCTTCATCTATATGAAAGGCTGTAAGCTTGCCGTCGCAGGGCGAAATGAGCGCGCCCGCATTTTCGTCTATGGGTCTTACGCCTTCCCTCACCCGTCTTGTAAAGAATTCGTTGAAGCTTTCATAGTTCCTGACACGGCTGTAATCGTGCATGTCGATATGATTCTTCTCTGCGAATCCCTTTACGAATCTCTTCGACAGATTGCTGTCCAGAAAAGCTCCGGCGATGATCGAAAAAACCGGAAATGTAGCCACTTTCAGCAGTATCCTGCCAAAAGCGTTTTCGTACAGGAATTTAAGGGATGCCGGCTCGTTTATGGCATTTATATCAACAGTCTCTCTTTTAAGCTCCATAATGCATTCCTTTTGCCATCATCACCAGAAGCGCCGATCCGAAAACGATCAGCAGCGCCATGAATATCCCGCTGGGCTTCCTTACTTTGAAGTTTGATATGAACAGCACGCCGGTGATCAGCAGCCCTGCCGCGTATATTATTTCAAACTCCATCCAGTCAAAGAAATATCCAAGTATATACAGAGCCGGGAAAATGATTGCCGCAGACGTAACGGGAAGTCCTGTGTATTCCTTTCTTCTCTCGCCGGTTTCCTGGTCCTGTCTGTCCTCTCCCGTAACATTGAAGAAAGCCAGTCTGGTAAGAGCCATGCCTACATAGAAGAAAAAGATCAGGATGTACCACCAGTATCTCATTCCCAGCGTATATCCGATGACCGTTGGCAGCACGCCAAAGCATACGATGTCACTGAGCGAGTCCAATTGTATGCCGAATCTTTCCTCCTGTCGGCATCTTTCCTTTGTCCTTGCCACTTTACCATCAAAGGCGTCGCATATTCCCGACACCATCAGGCAGTATACGGCTGCCTCGGGTATCTGTTTTATCGCAAAGTATATGCCGAATACCGACGATAAAAGTGAAATGTGCGTCAGGAGCACTGTGTAGTTGAAATATCCAATGAACGGCTTCTTCTTCATGATATATTCCCTCTGTTGTCTGTCCCGCCGGCGGAATCTTCACCGGATCCCGTCTGCATTAAAATAGTTTTGCTGTTATCTTCACCGCTTACCTTTGCAGGTACCGGAACAGGGTCGTTTTTTTCGTTCTCAGAGGCCCGGATTATATCGATATGTCCGGGCAGGCTTTCATGAGCCATCTGTACAAGCCGGTACGCCTCGTCGTCAGGAGTCTCCGGCTCGGCCGTTTCTCCCTTTACATAAATCGGCTTATAGTCTCTTCTTATCAAAGTGGCGTGATAACACAGAGTCACTACCCCGCACAGTATGAAACATACGTAGTAGTTGATAAGTCTGGTGATCACCATTGCCGGAACCAGCAGTGCCTGTGTGTATATGCTGCTGAAAATGGAAAGGAAGCTTCCTTCCGATGCTCCCACGGCTCCCGGTATGGGGAGACTGTTGACTGCCATCATCAGAAGCAACATTATTGCCGCTATATCGAAAAAGCCCATGCTGCTGAATCCAAGACTCCGGTAAACGCAGTAGCCTATAGAGCAGTATGCGAACCTCTGCAGTATGTTCATGAGCAGGCCTTTGACCACGACCATAGGATTGGATTTCAGCACTCCCGCGCTCCTGCTGTATCTGTCAACGAAATCCCTGATGCCTCTCATCATCTTCGTCTTGCTCTTTATGAGCCTCAGCTTATGCAGCAGTTTGGCCAGCAGACCGCCCAGATTCCTTATGGTGTCCCTGGAAAACATGCACAGCAGACAGAGCAGCAGCAACAGTATCTGTACGGCCAGTCCTACCACGAAAAGCAGCTTTACTATCCTGGTGCACTGGACGAGGAATTCGAATTTCCACGCAAGGGCCCAAAGTCCCAGTATGATCAGCGATGCGGTATACAGGAGTATGTTCAGGACCAGCGTGATGGTCGCGTCCGACCCTTTCATGCCGTCTCTGATCATGTAGTAGGCTGAAGCCGGCTGCCCGCCTGTGGCAGACGGGGTTATGGCGGAAAAGTATATGTCCGCGCTTGCGTACACAAAGGTATGTCTCCTCTTCAGTCTGTATCCCAGAGGCTTTGCAATGACTGCGATCGCCCTGCCTTCTATATGTACATAGAGCAGCATGGATATGACCGCGAGTATGAGGAAACCGGGATTCGCGTGCCTCATAGTGTTCATAATCATTTTGAAATCGATCTCTTCACCTCTGCTCCTTATGACCAGTATGGTGATGATCACCAGAACCACTATGGTAATGATCCCTATTACCTGTTTTCTTTTGCTTCCCAGTGTGCCTGTAACTTCACCCATCAGCTGTTTTCTTTCTTCTCAGTCTGCCTGTGATATGTGATCTATATTATCTCGCCTTCAAGGCTGAAGGTTTTCCCTTTAGTTATCCTGACCGGAACGATCTTTCCGATCAGAGACGCGTCGCCGCGGAAATTGACCAGTTTGAATCCGTCGGTCCTGCCCGCCAGATTGTCCGGTTTCTGCTTGCTTATGCCTTCCACCAGCACGTCTTCTGTTTTTCCTTCCATTGCGGCATTCTTCTCTGCCGATATGGTATTGATCAGATCCACCATCCTGTTGAACCGATCGTGCTTGATCTCCTCCGGTATCTGATCCTCCGCCTCAGCCGCCGGAGTTCCCTTCCTCGGCGAATAAAGGAATGTGAAAGCCGAATCATATCTGACTCTCTCTATCAGATCCAGAGTATCCAGGAAATCCTCCTCGGTCTCGCCGGGGAATCCCACCATTATGTCCGATGAAATGGTGATCTGCGGAACAGTTTCCCTGATCTTGTCCACCAGTTCCATGTACCGGTCCCTGTCGTATCTTCTGTTCATCATCTCCAGCACCCGGCTGCTGCCCGACTGTACCGGAAGATGTATGTTCTTGCAAAGGCTTGAGCATTCCCCGAACGCCTTTATGAGCCTGTCGGAAAGGTCCTTGGGATGGGACGTCATGAACCTTATCCTGTCCAGACCTTCTATCTCATCCAGTCTGTAAATGAGCTCCGCGAAGTCCGTATCCCCGTCTCCTCTGTATGAGTTGACGTTCTGTCCCAGGAGCATTACCTCCCTGACTCCGTCGGCAACAAGGTCCTTTACCTCGCCTATGACGTTCTCAGGCTTCCGGCTCCGCTCTCTTCCCCTTGTGTAGGGAACGATGCAGTAAGTGCAGAAATTATTGCACCCGTACATGATATTCACCAGCGCCTTACATGAAAAAAGCCTCCTGGAAGGAAGTCCTTCGACTATCTCTCTGCCTTCCGGCCAAACGTCGATCTGTCTTTCTCTTACGCTTATCACGCTGTCCAGAAGTTTCGGGAATTCATGTATGTTATGGGTGCCGAATATGATATCCACCCAGGGATATTTTTCCTTGACCGTATCGATGATATGCTGCTGCTGCATCATACAGCCGCATACGCACACTATGGTCTCCGGTTCCGTTTTTTTCTTTTTCTTGACCTGGCCCAGAGTGCCGAAAAAGCGTTTGTCCGCGTTTTCACGGACGCTGCACGTGTTGAATATTATGACCTGCGCCTCATCGGGAGAAGCCGCTTCCTCCATACCTTTCTCACAAAGCATGCCCGCGATTATCTCCGAATCATGTTCATTCATCTGACAGCCAAAAGTCTGTATGAAATACTTACGCATTTTCCTCTTTTCTTTCTCTGGTCATCAGGCTGTTCACGGCGTCTCTGGGATCCGTCTGCCCGTTAATGGCCTTGTAGATCTGCTCTGTGATGGGCATCTCCACATTGACTTTCTTTGCCAGTTCATAGGCCGCTTCAACGGTGAACATTCCTTCAACTACCATTCCGACCTTCTTCGTGGCCTCCTGCGGATCCATTCCTTCACCGATCATTATTCCGCACCGCCTGTTCCTTGAATGCATACTGGTGCAGGTAACTATCAGGTCGCCTATGCCGGCCAGTCCGGCAAAGGTCTCCGCCTTCGCTCCGAGAGCCACGCCCAGTCTCGTTATCTCCACGATACCTCTCGTCATAAGAGCCGCCTTGGCGTTGTCACCGAAGCCCATTCCGTCCGATATGCCGGCGCCAAGAGCGATTATATTCTTCAGAGCACCGCCCAGTTCGAGACCGGTTACGTCCGTACTGGTGTAAA
>JAFYIC010000082.1 GCA_017538845.1 Bacillota bacterium
GGTGATGATGGTGAACGCCTTGCCCGTGTTGAGCGAATCTATGACGCTGTCCACCAGGAAGCCCTTGGCGAAGAGACCCAGCACCGAGTAGAGCCCGGCCTCGACGCCGTTTATGAAGAAATTGCTCACGGCGATGAGGGCGTCGCTAATGAGCAGCGCGGTGCCCACGTTGAGGCGGGTGTACTTCTTCAGGATGAGTGCTATTATGTCCGTGCCGCCGGATGACGCGTCGCAGTCGAATATTATGGCGGCTGCTATGCCGCTGAGTATGACCGAATAGAAGAGCTCCATGAAGGTCTGGGAGGTGAGGGGGCCGTCAAGGGGCATCACCCGCTCCAGCAGGCGGACGAGCAGGGAGTACTCCAGCGTGCAGAACGCCGTCATTATCCCGCACTCCTTCCCCAGCACCGCGGCGCCCAGTATCAGCAGGGCCGCGTTCAGTATCAGCAGGTGCTGGGCCTGGGTGAGGGCTGGAATGAGTTTGGCCAGCAGGATGGAGAGGCCGCTTACCCCGCCGGTGGCGAACCTGTTGGGCGACTTGAAGAAGTACACCCCGACGGTCAGCAGCACTATGCCGAGCTGCAGCTTGAGGTGCCTGATCACTGTCTCTTTCGATATCTTCATCCCTTGTTCACTCCTTGTAAAAGACTTCTGCCGGCGTCTGCGGCCGCGCAGTCATTATTGCCGTTCGTTGGATTGTAAGCAAAAACTGTAGTGGTCTTTTATGCCATCATATGCATACGATTGTTGTGTTAATGCAGGCCCAGTTCCTTCAGCCTGTATGCCACAGGACTCATGTATCCAAGGCTGCTATGCAGCCTTTTTCTATTGTAGAATATCTCGATGTAGTAGAACAGATCCTTTCTTACATCGTCAATTGTAGCATACTCTCTCCGGTATCGTTGCTACGACATTGATGCGCTTGAAGCGTTGTCTGCAAATGAATCGGAAATTGATGGCCTGTTTCGTCGCCTGCCGGTACAATTCCGCAATACATACGACAATCTTGCAGATATACATAGCGCGAATATGCTTTATAAGTATTCGTACGAGGCTTTTGTCGATGGGCAAATGCTCCAGAAAGCTATCGAGTCTGGCACGATAGAATTCGGATTAACGAGTAGCGGGAAGGCAATCAGCAGAGTTAATGACTATTTACACTTTTTGTTGGGGAATGGAATCGTAGCCGACGTATTCTCTGAATACAGGAATGCTGTCAAGAGTCTTATGTCTGCGTTAGTGTATAAGTACTCAACTCAGGATACCTAAACATCAAATCGTTGAACCATTTGGTCAGAACAAAGCATAGTATCGATTAACAGAATTAGCACAGGCAGGTTACAATTGCCACGGGTTTTAGTTGCCCGAGTGCAGTGTTACCTCAGCAACTAGGCGAGTGAACAAAAGCAGACCGATGTCAAACGCAGGTGCCACGGCTGCCTTGGCTTTGGACTAAAGATCTTCAGGAAAAGACAACTGATATGGGAAAGAATCGCATGGACGAGCAGCGTTCAGAGGGTGATTATGGGTTATTTATGGGTTTTTGCTAATTCTGGGATATAGCGAAGAAAAGTGCTTATTTTAAGTTTTGCCTTAAAACAAGCACTTTTTCGTTGGTACGAGAATTATTATGGGACTTACATACGATTAATAGCGATGAAGGCAAAGCGTTGTTTGAAATGACAGTGGGTCAGCAAAATGGACCCACTGTTTTTGTGTCTAAAGTTTAAGGAAGGAAGTAATAAGTTGGAGTGCCTCTTATGGTGAGAGAAGCGTTCTGGAACGTTTATCGTCCGGGATGTTCGGAGCATTATCTGCTGCATGTCCTTAGAGATGATCCCGCCTTCGTGAAGGAACTTGATCTTGTTCTGGAGAAGGATAAGCGTATCATTGGTCAGATTGCTTTCGTTAAGGCAGTTATCAGTTCCGATGACGGGAGTAAAATACCTGTCCTGACGATGGGACCGATCTGCATCTCACCGGAACTGAAAGGAAATGGATACGGCAGAATCCTGCTGAATAAATCTCTTGAGAAAGCGGCTTCAATGGGATTTGGGGCTGTCCTGATCGAGGGGAACATCGGGTTCTACGGTGGCAGCGGGTTTAGATATGCGTCCGTATTCGGCATCCGGTATCATGATTTGCCGGAGGGCTCAGACTCGTCATTTTTTCTTTGCAGGGAGTTGATCCACGGTTATCTGGACGGAATCACCGGAATTTATGAAACGCCGGCGTGCTATTTCGTGAAAGATACGGAGGTGGAGAAATTCGATCTGAGCTTCCCGGAAAAAGAGAAAAAGGTGCTTCCCGGTCAGCTGTTCTGAATGAAACAGGCTCCCAGCCTCCTTTCCGGAGGCCGGGAGCCTTGTTATCTTTGCGAAGTGTTCAGAAATCACAGGTCATAATACAGTTCGAATTCTTTCGGGTGAGGCAGTGCATTGACCGTTCCGGCGTCTTTCCGGCACTGATCCAGGAGAATTTGGATCAGCGTCTCGGGGAAAACGCCTCCGGCAGTGAGGTAATCATGATCTTTTTCGAGTTCATCTGCCGCCTCCTCCAGGGAGGAGGGGAGACCGTCGATCTTTGCCAGTTCTTCGGCAGGAAGATCGAACAGATTGAAGTCGAAAGGCCCCCATCCTTTGTTGAAAGGATCGATCTGATTACGGATTCCGTCT
This sequence comes from Bacillota bacterium, assembly GCA_017538845.1. Taxonomy (GTDB): domain Bacteria; phylum Bacillota; class Clostridia; order Peptostreptococcales; family Anaerovoracaceae; genus RGIG7111. The sequence continues at coordinate 2,676 of JAFYIC010000082.1, forward strand.
ATGCCCGCCATCAGAATTGCGGACATGGCGTAGTATGGGTTGCAGGTCCCGTCGGGATTGCGGAGTTCAAAACGCTTGTCCATCGGTGATTTCGCGTAGGCGGGGATGCGGATGACTGCGCTTCTGTTCGCCGAAGCAAATCCGATAGTAACAGGGGCTTCAAATCCGGGAACAAGCCTCTTGTAGGAGTTTGTGGAAGGATTTGTGATCGCGCAAAGGGAACGCGCATGTTTCAGCAGGCCGCCAATAAACCACAGCGCAGTCTGACTGAGCTGCATATAGCCGTCGTTATCATAGAAAACCGGTTCCCCGTCTTTCAGAAGAAGCATATGAACGTGAAGACCGTTTCCGGCTTCGCCAGCTACTGGTTTGGGAAGAAAAGTTGCTGTCTTTCCCTCGAGGGCTGCTTCATTCTTGATGACATATTTAGCGGCCATCGTGGCGTCCGCCATTTCAACCATCTCTCCCAGTTCAGTCTCGATCTCCTGCTGTCCGCAGCCGCCGACTTCTGTATGGTGGTATTTGACATGAACACCCATTTCCAGCAGTTTCATTGAGATCCTGCTGCGCAGATCAAAATGAACGTCTCTGGGCGGGACCGTATGATAACCGTCCTTGTGACCGACCTGATATCCGTTATTGTTGAATTCCTCGTCTCCGGCCCAGGTCGCCTGATGGGCGGCAATCGAATAACCGGCGCGCTCAGGAGTATTGACATATCGTACACCGTCAAAGATGTAGAATTCATACTCGGGACCGACGATCATCTCATCTGCAATTCCCAGTTCCTTCAAATAACGTACCGCCTGTTTCGCAACATTGCGAGGGTACTGGTCGAAAGGGTAGTTATCCGGTTCCGAGATGACCATCACATCGCCGATCATGGACAGCGTCGGTACTTCAGCAAATGGATCGATAACGGCGGAATTCAGGTCCGGTACGAAAACCATATCGCTTTTTTCCAACGCAGCATATCCGTAGTTGGAGCCGTCGAAACCGATGCCGTATGTCATGGTTTTTTCTGTGAGGTGTTCCGCAGGAATACTGAGATGACGCCATCTGCCACGGATATCGGTCATCTTGAAATCAACCATGCGAATTCCGTGGTCCTTGCAGAACTGCTGAACTTCCGTCAATGTTGCCATATTATAGGCCTCCCAATAGTTTTTTGTTTTCGGGTGCACAGGAGATGCTGTGCCGCATCGGGTTAATGTTCTTATTTCATTATAGAGTATTATCCCAAAAGAACAAACAAAAGAAAAAAGACTTGCCACGCAGGTCTTGTTTTGGAGCGGGTGATGGGAATCGAACCCACGTATTCAGCTTGGAAGGCTGATGTTCTACCATTGAACTACACCCGCAATCGTGCTTAAGTATTATAACAACCATAATAAATGTCAATATGATTTTGTCGTTGTGTTTTTGCGGAAAATGAGACGGATCAAAGCCTGAGATGTAAGATTTTTGTAACCCTTGGTTGGAAGTCATATCAATTTTGATATAATTATTTCGATACTGAAAAGAATAAACAGATCCGCCGGGCTCGGACAGCAGACCGGCAGGAGGAAAGGCGGGATTCATGGATCCGAAGGCAGTCAGCCTGGAGGGTTTATACGCGAGCAAAGATGCAGCAAAAAAACGGATGGAAAAACTTCGGATGGGACTCCTCTCGCAGTGGATTATGGTGTGAGAATCTCCCATGAGAGTGTAACCATAAATATGATTCGGTAATAAGAAGAGCACTCCTTGCATAGCAAGGGTGTTTTTTGGTGCCTTTATTGTCAGCATAACGCGACAATAAGGCCAACTTTTCAATCTGGGGCAGCAAACCCGTTTAAAAATGGCCTCTCCCATTTCATATATAGTAGAGGGATCTTTTCGGAAACCTCTGCTGTACATTGACAATTGAATATGCAAGCACTGAGACATCAGTCCTGGTGATAGCCGCTTGTGAGGTTCGACATGATCCTCCAGCCAGTTCTGTTCTGGACGGAAAGCGCAAGCGTATTCTTTGAATTGACGCCAATCTCCATGACGTTGTATCCAAGAGCACCTGCAAGATCCATACACAACGCGGTCATCTGTGTGCCCAGGCCCTTATTCCTGTACGACTTATTGATAGCTATACCGATCGTGCACCTGTGCATGACCTTTCTCTCAAATCCGACAGGTTCCACACCGGCGGCTGCGATCAGCTTCTCACCGTCATACACGGTGATGTGGAATCCATGATCAGATTCCCTGAAGCTTCTGAGTATGGCTTCGTACGGTGCTGGGTCCGTTTCGATCTCATCCAGGGTATTGACCATATACGGACATTCCGTATGCAGCTCATAGATAAAGGAGGCAAGCTGTTCGGCATCGGATTCTTCCGTGGAGCGCAGCAGGTATTCCTTCATGTCTTTCAGTTTTATCGTCTCCGCAGGAATGATCATTTCTGTTCTGATTCTTCCAGATGCCAGATCTCATCATTGTACTGCCTGATCGTACGGTCACTTGAGAAAAAACCTGCCTTCGAAATATTGACCAGCATCTTCCCTGCCCAGGAAGCCCTGTCCTCATAATCCTTCAGCACCTTGTTCTTGACTGTGCAGTATTCACGGAAATCAGGGAAAGTCATGAACCAGTCCTTATGGACGAGCTCATCGTAAAGCCTGTTCAGCGATATTTCGTCACCTTCTGTGCGCATTTCTTCAGAGATCAGGAAGTCAACGGAACGCTTCAGGTTTGCGTCAGCCTGGTAATAGGTGTACGCGTTATAGGTTCCCTTTTTGTAGAGGCCGATGACCTCATCAGAGGACTGACCGAACGTATAGATGTTCTCAGGTCCGACCAGTTCGGCGATCTCGACGTTGGCGCCGTCCATCGTTCCGAGGGTGACTGCGCCGTTCAGCATGAACTTCATGTTGGATGTGCCGGATGCCTCTTTGGATGCCAGGGAGATCTGTTCGGAGATATCCGCTGCCGGGATCAGCTTTTCCGCCAGTGACACATTGTAGTTCTCCAGCATGACGACTTTCAGGTAAGGAGAGACTTCCGGATCCTTCTCAATGATCCTGCTGAAGCAGATGATCGCGTGGATGATATCCTTGGCTGTCGTATAGGCGGGAGCTGCCTTCGCACCGAAGAATACCGTCACGGGTCTTTCCGGTTTATTGCCGGCTTTGATCCGGTAGTACATGTCTATCGCACAGAGCAGGTTCAGCTGCTGTCTCTTGTATTCATGGAGACGCTTGACCTGTACGTCGAAGATGGAATCGGGACTGACTTCAATGCCTCTTTCCTTCCTCAGATACTCGCTGAAGCTGCTCTTCCTTGACTGTTTGGCGTCAAGGACCTGGCTGAGGAATTCCGTGTTACTGCTGTATGAAAGCAGTCTCTCCAGTTCATCCGCGTTCCTGATCCAGTCTGTGCCGATCCTGGATGAGATCAGTTCCCTCAGCTCCCTGTTGCACATGACGAGCCAGCGCCTGAATGTGATGCCGTTCGTCTTGTTGTTGAACTTTTCAGGATAGATATCATAGAAAGGCTTCAGTTCCGAGTTCTTCAGGATGTCCGTATGGAGACGGGCAACACCATTGACAGAATGGGAGAAATGAATATCGATATTAGCCATATGGACCCTGTTCTGCTCATCAATGATATGGACGAACGGTTCGCTGTACTGTTCCTTGACCATCGCGTCCAGCCGGCAGATGATCTCGCTCAGCTGCGGCACTGTCTCATCAAGATAGTTCTTCGGCCATGTTTCGAGCGCTTCCGCCAGGATCGTATGGTTCGTGTATCCGCACATATCCCTGACGATCGTTACCGCTTCCTCAAAAGAAATGCCTTTTTCCGTCAGGATGCGGATCAGTTCCGGGATGACAAGTGTCGGATGTGTGTCGTTGATCTGTACTGCAGCGTAATCCGCGAGATCATGCAGGTCGGATCCCTTTGCGGTGCATTCGTCGATCATCAGCTGTGCTGCGTTGGATACCATGAAGTATTCCTGATAAATGCGCAGGATCCTGCCTTCCTCATCACTGTCATCAGGATAGAGGAACAGCGTCAGATTCTTCGCGATCTTCTTCTTGTCGAAATGGATGGAATCAGAGATCAGCCTTTCGTCGATGCTGTCGGTATCAAACAGCCTGAGTCTGCCGCATTTGCCGTTATATCCGGTAACGGCGATCTCATACATCGTGCTGCGCAGCTTCATGCCTTTGTAGCAGACGTCGTAGTGTGTGTCCGTTCTCTTCATCCAGCTTTCAGTACCCCACTTCAGCCAGTGGTCGGGGATCTCGTACTGCTTCGCGTCAGTGAACGTCTGCCTGAACAGTCCGCAGTGATACGCTAGACCGATCCCGTCTGCAGGGAGGCCGAGCGCAGCAAGTGAATCAAGGAAGCACGCAGCCAGTCTGCCGAGGCCGCCGTTTCCGAGCGAAGGCTCATTCTCGAACTCTTCAAGTTCGGTAATGTTCCTGCCGGCATCTTCAAGCTGTCCCCTGACGTCGTCATAGACGCCGAGATTGATCAGGTTGTTGCTCAGGAGCTTACCAATCAGGAATTCCGCTGAAATGTAGTAAAGCTTCTTCTTCCCTTCGTTGTACCCGTTTTCTTTGATCAGGTCGGCACTCATGTTCAGCACTGCATTGAACAGTTCCAGATCCGTGCACTCTTCTATGCGCTTATTCGTGTAATCTGCTATGTTTTTTGTCAGCATATTCCTACCTCCTTACTTGACAACTGCATTATAGTTGCAGGAAATAGTGATTTCTTGCATAATATCCGCATAAAATTGTATAATACTATCATGGAAATAGAAGAATACATACAATATCACGAAACGAAGCTCCATGAGCAGCCTGGATTCTCCTACAATACATATCTCTGCACGATCCCGCTGGATTTCCCTTCCGTCCCCATGCACTGGCATGAACAGATGGAGATCATCTACATCAAGAAAGGAAACGGCACTGTCAGCGTAGGCATGAAGCCCTATGAAGTATCCGCCGGATGTATCATACCCGTCATGCCGGGCGAGCTCCACAGCATCGACGGCAGCACCGGAGGACCAATGGAATATGAAAACATCATCTTTTCCCTGGACCTGCTCGACAGCACGGAACAGAATGACTGGTGCAGATCCAGTGTGATCATTCCCATGAAGGAGAACAGATTCCTCTTCGAAAGACCAATCAGGCCTGGAACTGCTTTCTGGGATGAAGTATCTGCCTGTCTTGACCAGGCAGACGAGGCATGCATAGACCGTGTACCAGGGTATTCCCTCAGGGTTAAAAGCAGCCTGTTCCTGTTTCTATACGCTTTGTTCAAACATAAAAAAGATCACTCAAAAAAAGATGAGAAGGATCATTCGGAAGCACTCAAAAAAGTGATCAGTTATGTCAAGGAACACAGTTCACAGCCGATCACGATACATGATGTCGCCTCACTGACCGATTACAGCGACTCACATTTCATGCGCCTGTTCAAAGCGGAAACCGGAAGGACATTTATCAGCTTTCTGAATGAATACCGCCTGCAGGTATCCGCCTATATGCTCAAGGAGACGAAGGATCCCGTCAGCCTTGTGGCTGTGAAAGCGGGATTCGAGAATCTCTCGTACTTTATCAGGATGTTTACGAAGACCTACGGTGTTCCCCCGGGAAGATACAGGAAGAACTTCATGCAGCAGGCGTCATGGTGACGCCCGCTGTTTTTTGCCAAAATCAATTTAGTCATTGGGAGTTATTGAGCAACATCATTCGACCACGTTTAGATTGATTTGTGTATAGCAAATACCCATATGCTGGTTGCCCGTCTCGACCGCCACGGCCAACTTCCTGATAATACTGCTCAACAGTTTCAGAGATAAGATAATTTACAACGACCCTAAGATAAGGGATTCCTTCAATAAACTCATCAGAGAAAACAACCTTAAACCTGTTGTGTTTCATAGCCTTCGCCATTCCAGCACTACATACAAACTGAAGTTGAGCGGTGGTGATATCAAGGCTGTACAAGGTGACACAGGACACTCTGAGGCAGCAATGATTACTGAAAGATA
>JAFYIC010000083.1 GCA_017538845.1 Bacillota bacterium
GTGAATCCGTCGATATTACCGTTGAATACAGTCGATTCACTGCTGCCGCACTGACAGTCGTACACTTCGCACCCTTCCATGGTCAGGTTCTTCACCGGAACTTTAGTGTTGCGCGCGTACACGCAGATGCCATGAGTACCCCTTATACCGTGGACAGTACAGTTTCTTATGGTCACATTGTCATATGTTCCTTCTTCCTGCCCGTCTGTAGTCTCATAATAGATGCCGTGGGTTCCTCCCTCGATTTCAAACCCTTCAACGGTCACATTCTCCAGATTCAGCAGATGTATGCCTATCCCTTTGCTCTTTATGACGGCTTTCTCACCGTCGGCAGCTTTGATGATAAGGGGTTTTTCTTTGGTGCCCGAGACCTTTTCTGTCAGTTCAACTTTTCCGTACGTCCCCTCGTGGACCAGCACAGTTTCTCCGTCCCTTACCTCTGACGCCGCCTTTGCTATGGTTGCGTACGGCGCCTTCTCGCTGCCGTCTCCTGTCTTGTCGTTTCCGTCAGGTGAAACATGTGTCATACTGCTGTCTCCTCCGCCGCATCCAGCCATGAATATGCATATGAAGGCCGCAAGAAGGCCTGCCATGAATATCTTTTTCATATGGATCTTCTCCTTCTCATATCAGTCCACAGGCGTACCAGTAATCGTCAAGAACGCTGCAGACGCGGTCCGTTATCAGCTCTTCCGGGCTGCTTCCGATTGCTCCCTCTTTTATCTTTCTATACTGCTCCGGCAGGTACTGGCTTACGAGCGTAAGAGGCATGCCGGCAGCTTCAAGGTTTACGATCAGCTTATCTAAGGCCGCCTTCACCTCCGGCACAGTCATATAATACCTGCTCCTGTCACTGTAGCTGTATTTCCTCATGAATGAGCTTTCAGGCTCATCCCGCGTATAGTGATCCTTCCAGTTTGACGGGTCGTCAGTCATGGCCTTGTCCAGCGTTTCGATAAAGCACGAAGGCTCTCTGCCCTCAAGTCTTCCCGCCTTTGCGAGCTCATCTTCAATATGTGAAAGGGCGAAAAGCGCCTCTCTTGCTGCAAATGTAAGGGCCGGTCCCACTTTCAGGACCGCGATGCCGTCATCGACCATTTTTTTAAGGTTCTCTCTCTTCTGGTAGTCCGTCGAATGGCCTTCCAGAACTACGCCCGGGATCTCCTTTGCGGTCTTTATAAGCTCCGCCGCTTCCTCCGGGACATAATCGTGTATCTGCTCGTTTCCAAATTCAACACCGGGCTGTACTACTGCCGCGATGACCCTGTTCCAGGCAGATGAAACACCAGCCTCTGCAAGTCCCGCTTCCGCGAATTTTTCTCCGAAGCAGCCGATCATACCCGTAAGATCTTCCGGTCTTGTCACAGCAAGAGCATCCTCTTCACCGCTTCCTCCGGGAGTCGGCACTTCGCTGCCAATGACATAGACAGGCATCCTCGCGTCTTCGTGCTCCTCTGCGTATTCGGAAGCGCCCTTCTCAGCTGTCCTGCAGAGTCTCACCGTCCTGTCAGCTATCTCTTCTGTGGTGAGCGTCACTTCATCGCCGAGGGGCATGCTGGCATCCAGATGTATCTTTGTGTATCCGGCTCTGCTGAACTCATACACCAGCTCCTCCGCCAGATCCATTGCTTTATCCGGATCCATCTTCTTCCACGCCACAGGACCCAGATGATCTCCTCCCAGGATGACCTTGTCCCTGTCAAGGCCCAGTGCATCTGCTCTGGATAATACAAGATCCCTGAAATCAGCAGGCTTCATGCCTGTATATCCGCCCATCTGGTTCACCTGATTGGCCGTTGCCTCGATGAGCACGTGGCTTCCCGTCCTTACGGCCTGGATGATTCCTGCGTCTATTACAAAAGGACTGCTGCTGCATATTGAACATATGCCGCGGCTTTCTCCTTCTTTCTGCATTTTTACGATTCTTTCAAGTTCGTTCACTTTTACGCCTTTCACTTCACCGGGTAGATAGTCACGCCTTTTACTACCCTGTTGACCTCGCCTGTGGGACAGGGGTTGTCCGGCGAAAGTCCCAGTTTTACGGACCAGTAAAAGGCCAGACTCTGGGCCGCAAGTATGTACAGCATGGCAAGCTGCGCGTTCTCAAGGCCGCATCCGGCTTCCATGCATACTGCAAGATCGCAGAGACTCTCTGCTTTCTCATCTCGGTCGTTCATCACAGCGATGATGGAGCTGCCCTTCCTGTCGCGGTAAAGCTCCGCCAGAAGGTCCATTTCGTATCTTCTCTTCCCCGGTTCATCAGACAGATAAACGACGCACACCGTATCATCGTCCACTATGGACTTGGGTCCGTGTCTGAATCCCATTGGCGTATCGTATATGGCCGGCATCTTTCCTGCCGTCAGTTCCAGCACCTTCAGCGCCGATTCCTGAGCGATGCCCTTCAGCACATCTGTGCCGAGATACACGATACGTGAAAAATCATTCGCATCAGCATACTCTTTTAGTTTCTCAAAGCCCCCGGTGACGAATCTGTCCGCCGCGCCCAGAAGCTCACCCCAGCCGAATGCTCCTTCCGGCGTGAAGACTGTCAGCGCCGCAAGATACATGTTGGAAAAGCTGCTGGTCATGGCAAAACTCAGATCGTTGGTCTCGGGCGCAAGAACGATGGAAAAAACATCATCCCTCTCTTCTGCGGCTTTTGCCAAAGCTCCGTCTTTGTTGCACGTTATGAACAGATGCGAAACATCGCTGCAGACAGCATCCGCCGCCTCCACTGCACCTACGGATTCCGGACTGTTGCCGGAACGTGCGAAGGACACCATAAGCGTAGGTCTTTCCGATGAAAGATACTCCCGCGGTGATGCGACTATATCAGTAGTCCCTGCTGATCTCACGTTGCCTCCGAGCACTCCTCGGAGCGCCGGGCAGAGCGCGTTCCCCACATATTCGCTGGTCCCCGCTCCTGTCAGGAGCACGTCGAATCCCGCCTTTGATGTGGTCTTTCCTATGAAAGTCCTCACCTGATCTGAGATCTCCGTCATCTGCGTGAGAGTCTTACGCCACGTCTCAGGCTGCTGTGATATCTCTTTTGCGGTATATCCCGCTTTCAGTATGTCAAGTTGTCCTTTTTCAAAACCAAGCATTTTCCCTTTTCTCCTTATCCGGATCTACTTCATACCTGTCATGGATATTCCCTTGATGAACTGCTTCTGGAATATGATGAATACAATGGCCGCCGGTATCATTATCAGAGACGCTGCTGCCATTGTGGCTGACAGATCCGACGAATGCTGGGTCGAGAAGTAACTCAGAGCCAGCGGCAGTGTCATCCTGTCGGTGCTGGACAGGTAGATCAATGGATTCAGGTAGTCGTTCCAGTATTCAAGGAATGTGAATATGGCCAGCGCTCCTATCACAGGCCGTATCTGAGGTATAACTATCCGGAAATATATCTTGAAATCCCCTGCTCCGTCTATCTTGGCGCTTTCGATGAGTTCCTTCGGTATCTCATCGCAGGACTGCTTACACAGATAAATGCCGAATACGTTGACGAAACTCGGGATGATGAGCGCGAGTATCGAGTCATAGAGGCCGATGCCGTCTATGATTATGAATGTTGTTATCATGGTCACCTGAGCCGGTACCATCATGGTGAACAGGAGCATGGCAAAGATGAAATTCTTGCCTCTGAACCTGAAGCGGGAGAATATATATCCCACCAGTGTGCTTGTGAACAGTATCACCACGGTATTGGTGCAGGTAACGATAAGCGAGTTGGCCAGCCATTTGAAGAACGGCGAGCCGGTGAGTACTTTGTCGTACCCGTACAGGGTCGGATCCTTGGGCAGCAGGTGTCCGGGGTCGATCATTGTCTCAAGCTGCGGCTTGAATGAATTGGAAAGCATCCAGACATAAGGGATCACCACAACGATAGACGCTGCTAAGAGTACCAGGAATATTATGACGCGACGGGACATGCCGCGTTTTTTGTTCATGTCTTTACCCATTTCCTGTATTCCTTATCTGCATCTGCCCTGCCATTTACCGGCAGGCCCGTGCCCTGCTCATCTGCAGGCACATCAATACTCCCAGTCCACTTTGCCGGCTTTGCGCTGCACAAGAGAGACTATAAGGATCAATATGAACAAAATGACCGATATAGCCGCCGCGTATCCCATATCTTTGTTTACGAACGCGATCTTGTAGATGTAGCTTGTCAGGACGAGGCCGGAATTCTGAGGTCCGTCCTTAAAGAGCAGCACGCTGAACTGTGCGAACATCTGAAAGTAAGAAATAAGTGTCATGAGCACGACGAAGGTGGTCGTGCGTCCAAGCAGCGGAAGCGTCACATTGAAGAACTTGCGGAAGGGTCCCGCCCCGTCTATGGCCGCCGCTTCGTATACTTCTCCCGGTATGCCGTCTATACCTGCCGAGAAAAGGATTATGTTATACCCGAGGTCAGCCCATAATGTGAAAACGATGACGGAGAACATTACATAGCTGGGATCTCCCGTCCAGGCTATGGCATCTCCACCCATATCTCTTATGATCTCGTTCACAAGACCGACCTTGGTGTTCAGAATACTTCTGCCCCATACTACGGCAGAAGCGACCATAGGAGCCATACATGGCATGAAGAACATCATGCGGAAAAAGCTCCTGGTCTTATTGCTTCTTAGCTGGCTTATCATCGTAGCCGCCGTAAGAGAGATAACGATGTTGATCCCGACAGCAAAAATGGTAAAGCAAAGAGTGTTCCTCAAGGCGATGATGAAGTTTTCATCCTCAAGGAGTTTCCTGTAATTGTCCCACCCGGTGAAGGAATTTGTATGCCCCAGCGGGTTATAATCCATAAAAGAGATCCCCAACGTTCCCAGTATCGGGATTATCAGGAAGATGACCGCTTCCGCGATTATCGGGATCATTATGAGAAGTAGGAATTTCTTATTGCTTCGTACCATTTTGCTGCCCGTATATGATCTATTCAGTCATCTTGTTGCATTTTTTCTCAAGTTTCTCGAGAGCCTGATCTACGCTGTCGTATTTACCGCTGATGTAACCGCTGAATACGTCGTTTACGTTCTCTTTGAACACGTCTGTGTTGAACAGTCCGATGAACTGAGCTCCGTCAAGGATGCCTACAAGCGGCTCAGCATATGGGAACTCTTCCACATACTCATCGCTCTGAGCTACCGCCTTCTTGGCCGGGATAGTTCCGCAAGCCAGGTTGTGGCTCATGATAACATCATCGGAGAAGAAGTACTCGAGGAAGTCGAACGCAGCCTTCTGCTGATCCTCGGAGATAGTTGAGCTTACGCCCATTGACCATCCGGTCTCGGCAGCGAATGCCTTCTTGTCGCCGTAGAACGGCATCTTCTCATATGAGAAATCTTTACCGTATTCCAGTTCAAAGTCGTTGATACCTTCAGCGATGACCCATGGTCCGCGCGGTACCATAGCGGCCTGACCTGCATAAAGTTCCTGGTATCCTTCGATATCGCTTCCATCGTCAAGTCCTGACATCGTGGTCACCTTCTTGTCCTTCACGAGAGAAACCAGTTCTTCGAATGCTTTCTTTGCCTCTTTGGATGTGAAGTTGAACGTGCCGTCATCATTGAGATACTGTCCGCCCTGTGAAAGGATCATGGATGTGAAGAGATACATTACGCCGTCCCAGTTGACAAAATCGAATCCCTTTATGGTCATCTCTTTGCCGTCCATCTTTGTTGCCTTTACAGCGGAATCAACAAGTTCGTCCCATGTCTTTGGAACATCGATCCCCGCGTTCTTCATAACGTTCTTGTTCACAACGAGACCGCCGCACTCGATGTTGAATTCCATAGGCATACCATAGAGTTTGCCGTCGCTTTCAAGCGCTCCGTATGTGCACTCATAAGCGCCCTCACGGATCTCTTTCTCCATGTCCTCAGGTACCTGGGCAAGAGCTCCCGACGGAGCGAAGTCTACGCCCCAGCCGCCCCAGAGCTCATAAATGTCCGCGCCGCCTTCATCGGACATGAGGGCTGTCTGTATCTTTGTTTCATACTCGTCATAAGGGAACGACTCGAACTCGATTTTGATGTTCTCATGTTCCTTCATGTAGTTTTCAGCTATAGTCTCATAGGACTTTGTCCAGCTGTCTTCGTCATTGTGGATCCAGATTTTAAGCGTCGCGCTCTTGTCTGAGTCCGAACCGCCGTTGTCTCCGCAGCCTGTCATAGCAAAGCATAGTGTTGCCAGCATAGCAAGCGCCGTGAGAACAGAAATAATTTTCCTTTTCATATCGAACCTCCGTTCATTGTGTAACAACTTATATCTCACTGACCGTCCACCCGATCAGATCTCCAACGTTTTGAAATATCCAAGGAACGCCTCATTCTGCTTCAGCATCTCCCGTACCATATTATATATCTCTTCCATGCTGCATACACTGGCTGTCAGCGGATCCTGCAGCACCGCCTGGAATACCAGTTCCGGATCTCCTTCTATTGCCGCCTTCACCGCCATCTCCTCAAGTTTTGCCGAATGGGAAACGAGAGCAGACAGATGATCCGGAAGCGTGTGAGTCCCCGTCACATGTATGCCGTCTTTGTCCGCTATAACGGGCACTTCGACACATGCTCCGTCGTCGATATTTGTCACATAGCCTTTATTCCTCAGGTTGGCGTTGAACGGGAACGGCGTATTGTCACCGAATATGGCGTTGAATATGTTGGAGGCATATTCCTCTCCCCGCTCAAGTTCCACTTCGCCGTGAGCCAGCCACTCCGAATATTCCTTCTCCCATGTGTCTTCCCGCTCCATGTATTCTTTCAGTATGTATGCGTATTCGCCCGGGTTCCATCCCGTCCCGTGCATGCAGTACTTCTCAATAAGGTCAGGGCGTTTGCGGAACCACGGATTGTATTCCGAATTATGGCCCGATGATTCCGACGGGAAGTATCTGAGATATTTGAACATCTCGATCCTTACAGGCTCTTCCTCTGCCACCTCAGGTCTCTTTATGGCTTCACGGAGCACCGGATACATGTCTTTTCCCTCGTGCTCCAGCTCCAGATAGAAAGCCTGGTGGTTGATGCCCACGCACCTGTAATCCAGCTCTTCAGGGGCAAGGCCCATCCATCCTGCCAGCATCTCGGCCGTTCCCTGAACGCTGTGGCAAAGACCCGTCACGCTCACGTCGGTCTGGGACTGCAGATAGCTGACCAGCATGGCCATAGGATTGGTGTAATTGAGCACTATGGCGTTGGGACAAAGCTTCTCAACGTCCCTTATAATAGACAAAAGCACGGGGGCAGTCCTGAGAAAACGGAAGATCCCCGATGGGCCTCTCGTATCTCCGACACAAATATCCACTCCGTACTTTTTAGGTATCTCTATATCATATCTCCAGACATCAACTCCGCCCTGCAGCACTGTTATAAGCACCCCGTCGGCGTCCTTTAGAGCTTCCTGTCTGTCCGTGGTCGCATTTACCCTGGCAGGATAGCCTCCCGCTTCCATTATGCGTTCCACTCCGAGTTTGGCATACTCAAGCCTTTTGGCGTCCACGTCCATGAGCATGATCTCACTGTCTCTGAACGCCTCAAAAGTCATAAGGTCTCTTACCAGATCCCTGGTGAACTCAAGGGATCCTGCGCCGATAAAAGTAAATTTCTTCATTCTGTCTCTTCCTTTGTTTAGTAAACACCATTGACCTCTAATCCTCTGTTTACGTTTATTATAAATCCGATTTCCGCCTTTGTAAATACAATTATCGAAATCATTCAGCCGCCGCAGGGATCCACGGAAGATTTTACGGCTTTTCATCTTGCACTTTTCAGGGTTTTAGTGTATCATGTTTAGTAAACAAAGCTTAGAAAGGAACAAACCATGGCCAACATGCGGCAGGTTGCTGAAGAAGCAGGATGCTCTCTGGCTACCGTATCACGGGTGCTTTCAGGGGATTCCCGCTTCAAGGTAACAGAAGAAACAAAAGAGAAAATATTTGACGCAGTCAGAAAGCTCGACTATGTCCTCCCCTCCCGGGATGTGAACAGAGTCCAGATCGGCTGCGTGCTTTCCATTACCACGGAAAAATATTCGGACCCGTTTTTCACCGACATACTGAGCAGTATAGAGAAAGAATGCGACAGACAGAATTTCGCTATAACTACAGTCAGGACTTTCAATGAGCTGAGAAACCCCAGCAATCTGAGGGAATTCATCGGCGCGGATCTGACCGGTGTCATACTCATGGAAAGGATATCAGACGCTATCCTCGAACAGATAAAAGCCAACAGCCCATACATAATTTTCATCGATAACGATGAGGACGATTATCACTACGACGGCGTAGGCTTCGACCACAGAGTGGCTAACAAACAGGCTATGGACTGTCTCATACGCCACGGGTACAGGCGCATAGCTCTCATAAGCGGCAGTTCGCCCAACGAGCCTATGGAGGATTCCATAAGGCTTTCCACATACAGGGATTCCCTTATGAAAGCCGGCCTCCCTTATGATGAGCATCTGATCAGAGATTGCCGATGGGATCTGGACCTGTGTGCGGAGCAGACAAAGGAACTGCTGAGTCTGAAAAATCCGCCTGACGCCATATTCGCAGGCAGTGATTCTCTTGCGGCCGCGGTCCTGAGCACCGTATACGGAATGGGGCTCTCCTGCCCCGATGACATAGGGATAATCGGATTCAATAATATAGACCAGTGCAACTATATGGTCCCGCCTTTGACTACTGTGGATATACCTACTGAAAGCATAGGGACCATCGCAGTCCAGAGACTGCAGGAAATGATAGAGAAAAAGGACAGCCACATGAGGAAGATCCTGCTCCCTACGAAGATCGTGGAGCGGGAATCTCTGAAAAAAGCAAGGAGCAGCAAATGAAATACTATTTGGGTATCGACGGCGGCGGAACAAAAACACGGTTCCTCATCGGAGACGACAAAGGGAACATCACAGCAGAATATACCGGCGGAAGCGGATACTATGAGCAATGCGGCCTTGACGGTCTGACGGAGCTGATCAAAAGCGGCACGGATAATGTGTGCCGGCAGACCGGCATCAGTCCCGATGAAATATCGTCCTGCTTCGTCGGATGCGCCGGATACGGTGACGTAAAGGAGGATGAGGCTCTTATCGCAGGCGCTGTATCAAAAGGCCTCGGAAGTATCCCCCACACCATCGGCAATGACTGTGAGAACGCCCATGCAGGCGCCCTTCTGGGACGCCCCGGTATAAATATAATCGCAGGCACAGGAGCCATCTCATACGGAAAGAACGCCGACGGTGAGTCAGCAAGAGCCGGCGGCTGGCATCATCTTCTGGGAGGCGACGAAGGAAGCGCCTACTGGGTAGGTCTGAACCTGATCAACGAATTCCAAAGGCAAAGTGACGGCAGAGATCCCGAGACACTTCTCTACACAGCCGTAAAAACCATACTGGAACTGGAAAGCGATGATGAACTCAATAAACGGATCTTCGATGACTGGAAGATGGACAGAGCTAAGATAGCGGGTCTTGCTCCGCTCTGCGGTTTCCTCTATGACCAGGACGATCTCTACGGCCGCGGCATAATCAATGTCGCCGCCATTGAACTGGGCGATCTTGCCATCGCGCTGCTCAGACGGCTCAAATTCGAAGAACCTATACTGGTCAGCTGCACCGGAGGCCTCTTCAATCTTGGGAAGAGAATAACCGAACCTCTCAGCGAGATACTCACGGCCAACGGTATGCAATATGTGGACGCCGCCCTCTCACCCGCCTGCGGAGCTGTGATACTGGCTATGCAGAGGGACGGCATACAGGTCGATGAATCGCAGGTCAATCGGATGAACGTCTACTCAAGCAAAGCAAATGAGAAAGATAAAAAAGCCAGAGACGATAAGGAAAAA
>JAFYIC010000084.1 GCA_017538845.1 Bacillota bacterium
GTTTCTGCCTGTCTTCTACCTTGAAATCGATTATAACATCAAAGGATACAAGCTTTGTCTTGTCATTGACGTAAAAACCGTGCATCTGCAGGATCTGCGGATATTCCGCAATAAGGTCTGTCACTGCCCGCTTCATCTCCAGGGACTTTGGATCCTGAGTGTTGGAAGCGTAGATGCCTACCGTGAGCAGCACGCCGAACTCGGTGTATATCTCCCCTGTTATCTGCCTGGTCAGTTCGTCTATTTTATTGGCAGGCATATCGTCGTCAACTTCGATATGTACAGAACCTATCAGCTCTGACGGGCCGTAGTTATGCAGGATCAGGTCGTAAGATCCGTGGACGCCTTCGTGGGAATTGATTTTCTCCTTTATGGCAAGGGATGTATCGCTGTCAAGCCTTGCGCCAATTATGTTACTCAGGGTCTCCCGCATTATCTCAATTCCTGCTTTGATAATAAAAACGGATATGACAGCGCCCATTATACCTTCCAGATTGATGTGGAAGATTATGTTTATGAGGGCTGAGACCAGAGTCGCGAATGAAAGGATCGCATCATATAATGCGTCAGTTCCCGAAGCTTTAAGCGCTCCGGAGTTCAGTTTCTTTCCCTTTGAAGTAAAGTAACGTCCGAGAAGTACTTTTACCGCCACAGCGACTGCGATGATCACTATTGAAACTGCTGTGTAGTCGGTCTCGGCCGGATGTATGATTTTCTCGATGGATTCCTTCGCGGCCATTACGCCTGCGGCGATCACGATAACTGATATCAGCGTCGATGTAAGATATTCTATCCTTCCGTGACCGTAAGGATGCTTCTTGCTTGCCGCTTTTCCGGCAAGTTTGGTGCCTGCAATGGTGATGACCGATGAAAGCGCATCTGTAAGGTTGTTCACGGCATCCAAAATGATGGCTATAGAATTGGCCATCAGCCCTACGAACGCTTTGAACACCACAAGCAGGATATTTATAAGTATCCCGATGACACTTACATTTATTATCTGTTTTGCTCTGTCCCGTTCAGTTGCTGTTTGTTTCATAATCTTCATTATAACACGATTGAAGCCTTAATTGGTATGTAGATATTACCGCGTATGAAAAGATTTTAAAACGGCAGTTTGTCGAATGCTTTCCTGCGGAGGATGAAGTACGCGACCATGACAGAAACGCCTGTGATCGTCCAGGTCACCGGATATACAATAATGAGAGTTTCAAAGGTGTGCCACTTTTGGAAAACAGTAAGAAGCCAGATGATTCTGAACACGCAGCTTCCAATTATCGTCAGTACTGCCGGCGTCATTGAATAACCCAGGCCTCTCAGAGCGCCCCCTACTACTTCGTACGAGACCACGATGCATGCGAAGATGAGCACCATGCTCATACGGAGAGAGCCGTAGTATATGACTTCTTCGTTGGAAGAAAACAGCCCCATCAGTTCGTGTCTGAAAAGTACGCACATGGCGCACATGGTAAAGGACGCTATGACGGCGCAAACCGCGCTTATATACAAAGCCCTGTCGCACCGTTTCCGATTCCCTGCCCCGTAGTTCTGACTCACGAATGTGGCCGCGGCCTGACAGAACGCGTTTACCATGTAGTATGAAAGAATTTCAAAATTAACGGCTGCGGCAGATCCTGCTATGACATCAGAGCCAAGGCTGTTTATGGCAGATTGGATGAAAATATTAGAAAGCGAGAATACCATTCCCTGTATCCCGGCAGGTCCGCCTATCTTGATTATCTTAACCAGATGTTCTTTGATGAATCCCAGTTCCCTCATGCGCAGTCTGAAAGGCTCTTCCTCTTTCATCAGGAGCCACATGACCAGTCCGCCGCTGAAAGCGTTGGAAATATCAGTGGCAAGGGCCACTCCCACTACGCTCATTTTAAAAGTTATTACGAAGAGCAGGTTGAGTCCCACATTCACAAAGCCGGCGGCTATCATGCAGTAAAGCGGTCTTTTGCTGTCCCTTTTGCTCCTCAGGACCGCGGCCCCGAAGTTATATATCATGATGAACGGCATGCCAAGGAAGAAGACTCTTAGGTACAGCACTGCAAGATCGAGCACGTCATCCGGCGCCTGCATGAGGATCAGCAGAGGTCTTGCTATCACCTGCCCTATGGCCAGGAGAAAAAGCCCGCTGACGATGGCAAGGAACATGGACGTATGGACAGCGCCTCTTATCTTGTCATGTCTTCCGCTTCCTATGTATGATGCGATTATTACGTTGGTACCCAGTGAAAGCCCCACGAACAGAGTTATCATGATGGCTATGACGGATGAGTTGCTTCCCACCGCGGCCAGGGCCTCCTTGGATGCAAACTTCCCTACTACGGCAGAATCCACCGCGTTGAACAGCTGCTGGAGCATGCTTGCTGCGGCCAGAGGTATGGCAAAGAAAACGATCTTCTTAAGAAGCGGACCGTTCAGCATGTCCATCTTGTTCTTCTCTTTTTTCTCAATGCTTCTGCTTATTTCCGACATAAGACCACCTTTACCGATTATATGACAGCGGTGGTGTTTTAACAAGGGCGGAAGGTTGAGATATCAAAGTATCTGGGGTAATATAGAAGCATAAAAACAGTATTGCATCATAAGGACAGTTGTATCATGAAAAAAGTAAGACTGGGAAAAACAGATCTTGAAGTTACGCCGGTTGGGTTCGGCGTCATGACCATAAACAAGTTCCAGCTGGACCTTCCCCTTACGGAAGGCGCGGAGCTTATCAAATATGCGCTGGATAAGGGCATCAACTTCTTCGATACCGCCCAGTACTATGAGACCTACGACTATATACGCGAGGCTCTGAAGATGTACTATGCGGAAAACCCGGACGCCCCTGCCCCGGTGATCTGCTCAAAGTGTCTTGATTCAGGTTACGAAGAAATGAGATTTGCCGTACGGCAGGCCTTGGATGAGATGGATATAGATCACGTGGATATCTTTCTTCTCCATGAAGTACGGGCCGGTACAGACTTTGAGGACAGAGCCGGCGCGTGGAAATACCTCCGGGAGGCAAAAAATGAAGGTCTGGTGCGATATATCGGCATATCCACACACAACGTTGCCGCTGCGGAGAAAATGGCTGATATCCCCGAATGTGACGTGGTCTTCCCTCTCATAAACTACGCCAGCCTGGGAATAAGGAACGGCGAAGGCCCAGGGACCTGCGAAGAAATGGCGGCGGCTATAAAGAAACTGACAAATAAGGGCAAAGGTGTATTCGCTATGAAGGCTTTCGGAGGCGGTAATCTCACAGGCGATTATGTGAAAGCACTGGACTACGTATTCGGACTCGAAGGTCTGGAATGCGCCATGCTGGGCATAGGCAGAAAAGAAGAAGTCGATACCATGATCGCCTATGCTGAAGGCAGATTAGATAAGGATTACTCCCCTGACGTCTCCGGGAAGAAGATATATATCAATCAGGGCGACTGCGAAGGCTGCGGCAGCTGCATGAAACGCTGCCCTAACGGCGCGATCTTCTGGAATGAATCCGGACTGGCCGACGTGGACCATGACATATGTTTAACCTGCGGATACTGCGCTCCCGCATGCCCCGTGAGAGCGATAATACTGTATTAGAAACGGAATAATATAAAGCACCCCCGCCTTTTTTAA
>JAFYIC010000085.1 GCA_017538845.1 Bacillota bacterium
GGAAGGTTCTCCTCTTTTTCAGGTACCCAGCCGCAGTCTTCACAGTAGATCATCGGTATAGGTGTTCCCCAGTATCTCTGTCTGGAGATGAGCCAGTCTCTAAGCTTGAAGTTTACAGTCTTCTTGCCTATGCCCTTCTCCTCCAGCCAGCTGAACATCTTCTTTATGGCATCACGGTTGTTCATGCCTGTGAACTCACCGGAGTTGATCATGGTGCCGTCTGTTATGAAGGCCTCTTTAAGGTTGTTGATATCGATATCCGGGTCATCTGTACTGAGTACCGGTATGATCTTAAGATCGAACTTCTTGGCGAAGTCAAAGTCTCTCTGGTCATGAGCCGGTACAGCCATGATGGCGCCTGTTCCGTAATCCATCATTACATAGTCGGAGATGTAGATAGGTATCTTGTCCCCGTTGACCGGATTTATTGCATACTGTCCGATGAAAACGCCTGTCTTCTCGTTGGTGGTGGAAGATCTCTCGATGTCCGTCTTGTGCTGTACTTCGTCAAGATATGCTTTTACCGGAGCCTCGAATTCGGTTCCCTTTGTCAGTTCTTCAACGTAAGGATGCTCCGGAGCAAGTACCATGTAGGTAACTCCGAAAAGTGTATCCGGTCTCGTGGTGAATATCTCAAGATCCTTGTCGAATCCGTCTATTTTGAAAACGACCTCGGCGCCGGTACTCTTTCCGATCCAGTTCTTCTGCATTATCTTTACTTTTGAAGGCCATCCTTCGAGTTTTTCAAGGTTCGCAAGAAGTCTGTCGGCATAATCTGTGATCTTGAAGTACCACTGTGAAAGGTTTTTCTTTCCGACTTCTGTTCCGCAGCGCTCGCAGCAGCCGTCAACAACCTGCTCGTTGGCAAGTACCGTCTGGCAGCTTGGGCACCAGTTCACCGGGTTCTCTTTCTTGTATGCCAGTCCTTTTTTATAGAACTGGATGAATATCCACTGCATCCATTTATAGTAATCAGGCTTGCATGTGGCAACTTCCCTTTCCCAGTCATATGAAAGGCCCATTTCCTTGAGCTGGGTCTTCATGTCCTCTATGTTCTCGAGGGTCCATTTCTTCGGTTCTACTCCGTTCTTGATGGCGGCGTTCTCAGCCGGAAGTCCGAAGGAGTCCCATCCCATGGGATGCAGTACATTGAATCCCTGCATCTTTTTGAACCTGGCAACGACATCGCCTATGGAGTAGTTCCTCACGTGTCCCATGTGCAGCTTTCCTGAAGGATACGGGAACATTTCCAGAACATAATACTTTTCCTTGTCAGGATCCTCTACCGTTCTGAAAGCGTCGGCTTCTTCCCATTTTTTCTGCCATTTTGCTTCGATCTGACTAAAATCATACTTTTCCTTCATCACTCGTTACCGTTCCTTTCGTAATATTCTGTTTCACAATCAGCCCAGAGCTTCTCGATATTGTATCTGTTTCTCATATCTTCAGTCATGATGTTGATCACCACGTCGCCGTAGTCCATCAGTATCCAGCCTGAAGCTTTCTTTCCTTCCACGTGTTTCACAGGTATGCCCGCCTCATCGAATTTGTCGTGGACTTCGTCCACCAGAGTCTCGATCTGACGCATGCTCCCGCCTGTGGCGAGTACGAAATAGTCGGCAAAAGACGCTTTCTCCCCGATGTTTATCAGAGCCACATCCATTGCCTTTTTACTGTCCAGTTTTTCTGCTGCAAACAAAGCCATTTGCCTGCTATCCATTCTCTCTTCTCTCCTTCTCCATCTTCATGAACCAGTCTCTGGTGTAGACCGAGTCTTCATCCAGATCCCCGCCCGAAGATTTTACATAAGCTATAGTCTTTTCAAGCGCCATAAGGCACGCTTTGTCGATGTCGGTAAATGCCGTCTCTCTTATCTCATCCGACCCCTCATAGGTCCTGCCCGGTTCTCCCGCGTCTGATACGAAGATTATCTTCTCCAGAAGCGACATTCCCGGTCTTCCCGTCGTATGATAACTGACCGCGTTCAGTATGTCCCTGTCCGTGATACCCAGTTCCGATTCCATGATCTTTGCGGCCACCTTGCCGTGTGAAAGCGCGCTCTTGTTCAGATACTTCCTGTCCAGGCCGAATCTGATCACGCATTCATTCAGCTTTTCATCGGTAAAATCCTTCCCTTTGCACATGTCATGGTAAAGGGCCGCTTTTTCCGCCTTGTCCCTGTCGGCTCCGTATATGTCCGCCAGCTTCACAGCCAGATCTCTCACGTTGTACGTATGATCCAGCCGGCTGGGTTTCAGATTGTTTTTCAGATACTCATCTATATAATCCATTTTCAATGATGTACCTTTCTACGCTTTCGGGTACCAGCCCCGTAATGGAAAGTCCTGCCGCAGCCCGCTCTCTGATCATGGTCGATGACACGTCCACCTGACGGTTCTTGATCTTCGTAATTTCGGTGCCGTGTTCACGTCTGATCCTCTCGATGGTCTCTGCCAGTTCGTCCTCTCTGTAACCGGGTCTGGTGCCGACGATATATGAGTAATTATCAAGCAGTTCGCCTGCGTTCATCCACGTCTCTATCTTCAGGAACGAGTCCGTGCCGCATATGAAGCATATACTATCATCTTCGCCGTAAGACTCCTTCAGCACCCGAAGGGTCTTATACGTGTATGACACGCCTTCGCTTTTCATCTCGTAATCCGAGACTGTAAAAGCCGGCTCTTTCTCTGACGCAAGTTTCAGCATGGCCAGCCGGTCGTCTCCGGCCGTCAGCTTCTTGTCCTGCTTGAAAGGCTGGATGTATACAGGCATGAATATCATCTCGTCCAGCGAAGCCATCTTCACGGCGTCGGCAGCGAGAGAAACATGTCCGTTATGAACGGGATCGAAA
>JAFYIC010000086.1 GCA_017538845.1 Bacillota bacterium
CGGAATGGTGGCCTTCATATTGCCGTTTTATCTTATCGTATTCGGAATACTCATATTTGTGAGAGGAACTGCACACGTTTGCTTAAGGACTGCAATACTCAGCGCGGTCGTTTTCCTGATGATCGCTATGATCAATTCGGGGCGGTTCATAGGTGCTGAAGGGTTCAAATACGACTTCGGCATCGGCGCCATGAGCGATTATATCAAGACCGGTATAGACCTGAAAAGCGGCGGTCTGCTGGGCATGTACTTCGGCTCTATACCTGCTAAATATGCAGCTGTCACGGGCATGTATCTTATATGCGGGGCAGTAATATTCGTCTGCCTCCTGTTCGTAATAAACACGCCTGTGTCAAGGTTCGTTGAACGCCATGCGGAAAAAAGAAGAGCTAAGAAAGAAGCTGAAGCAGAAGAAAGACTCGACAGGGAACTTGAACTCGCGCGTGAGAACGGAGGCGAAAGCAGAGGTCCGGGCATTGATAAGAAATCAAGGAAGGCCGAGCAGCTTGATCAGAAACGACGTGAGAAGAAGGATCCTTATGCGACAGGGCAAATCGATGAAGATCAGCTGGCGGAGTTTTCGGCAAGAGGAGAGGAAAAGGACTTCCCGGAGGAGTCTGAAGAAGGAGGCCTCTCGGATAACAAGAGGAACATACTCGGCTATCTGAACGATGATGAAAAGCTCGGAGTAAGAGGCGGACAGACAGACGCAGATGACAATAAAGAAGGCAAAGGCGCTTTGGCAGGAGCAGCTGCAGCAGCCGGTGCAGTGGCAGGAGCAGCCGCAGGTAAGAAGAAGGATAATCAGACTCTTGACGAGAAGGAATTCAATGCTCCGAAAACGAGAAGGGGGTACAAATTGCCGCCGATAGATCTTCTTAAAAAGGGAGAAATAACCGGCATGAAGACCAGCCGCGCCGAACTGAGAGAACGGGCGGACAAACTGGAACAGACCCTGAGGAACTTCAGAGTCGACGCCAAGGTCGTGGACGTGGTGGAAGGCCCGGTAGTAACGAGATATGAGATACAGCCTGAAGTTGGAGTCAAGGTCAGCAGCATCAAGAATCTGGCCGATGATATAGCCCTCAACATGGAGGCTAAGAGCATCAGGATAGAAGCTCCTATCCCGGGCAAGAAAGCCGTGGGAATAGAGATACTGAATGAAAAAAGCAGCACTGTAACGCTGAGAGACATAATCACTTCACGTGAGTTCAAAGATGCGAAATCCAAGATATCATTCGCTCTTGGAAGGGACATTTCGGGCAAGGCCATAGTACCGGATCTGAAGCAGATGCCCCACTTGCTCATCGCCGGAACCACCGGATCCGGAAAGAGCGTCTGTGTAAACAGCATAATAATCAGTATGCTGTACAGATCCAGACCTGAAGAACTCAAATTCATCATGGTGGATCCCAAGGTGGTCGAGCTTACCAATTATAACGGCATACCTCATCTGCTGATACCTGTAGTGACGGAACCTGCAAAGGCGGCGGCAGCTCTCAGCTGGGCATGTGCCGAGATGGATGAGAGATACAAGAAATTCGCTGCAGAAGGCGTCAGGGAACTGGCTGCGTACAATAAATCAGTAAAGGCGAGAGGAGAGAACGATCTGTTCCTGCCTCAGATAGTGATAATCATAGACGAGCTTGCTGACCTGATGATGGCAGCTCCGACACAGGTGGAAGATGCCATCTGCCGTCTTGCCCAGAAGGCGAGAGCCGCAGGCATGCATCTGATAGTAGCTACCCAGAGACCGTCGGCAGATGTAATCACAGGGCTTATAAAAGGCAACATACCGTCAAGGATAGCCCTTACGGTAGCTTCGATGGTGGATTCCAGAGTCATACTGGATATGACGGGCGCAGAGAAACTCGTCGGCAAAGGCGATATGCTGTTCAGCTCAGTAGACGCCGGTAAGCCGCGCAGAGTACAGGGTACCTTCATATCTGATGAAGAAATCAATAGTGTAATAGAATTCGTGAAGTCACAGGTGGACGAGCATCAGTATGCCGAGGAAATAATAGATTCTATCGAGAATCCCGGAAAGCCGGGCATAAACAGCGATGACGAAGATGAGCTTCTGCCGGATGCCATAGAGACAGTGGTGAATGCCGGACAGGCGTCTGTATCCATGCTTCAGCGCAGGTTCAGGATAGGCTACAACCGTGCAGCCAGGATCATGGAGATGCTGGAGGAAAGAGGCATAGTCGGTCCGCCGGACGGCGCCAGACCGAGACAGGTCCTCATGACCGAAGAGGAATTCTATGGCGGCGACATTGCGGAAGACGATGTCACGGAACCTGCTGAGCCTGTTGAAGAACTTTCAGAAGACAGCGGCGCAAAGCAGGACGAAGTACGCGAATATGAGTACGTGCCCTTTGAAGAAGGCGACGGCTCAGGAGACGATTATTAGATGAAGATATTCATAGATACACTTGGGTGCCCAAAAAACTTCAGCGACTCGGAGACTGCTGCAGCCATACTTGAAAAGGCAGGCCATGAAATCACTGAGGATCCGGGAGAGGCCGGAGCCGTAATGATCAATACATGCGGTTTCATAGAAGACGCGAAGGTGGAATCCATCGACAGGATATTCGATTTCATACGGGAAAAGAAAGAAGATACCATCCTCATAGTCTCAGGATGTCTTTCTCAGAGATACGCGGAGTCGCTTTTCGATGAGATGCCCGAAGTGGATATATTCACCGGAGTGAACGAATATGAAAAACTGCCTGAAATGATCGAAAAGGTCAAAAA
>JAFYIC010000013.1 GCA_017538845.1 Bacillota bacterium
AATGCGCAAATAATACTTTTCCGTGAAAAATCCGTTAAAACACGAATGCGCCAAAATAGGAAAGCCTTGAAATGTTGAAATTTCAAGGCTCTGGTACCCGGTAGGGGAGTCGAACCCCTGATTCAGCCGTGAGAGGGCTGCGTCTTGACCACTTGACCAACCGGGCATATTCTGTTTTGCGTCAGCAACGCTTATTATACTGATTTTTACCCTTCTTGTCCATACCAAAAACGAAAAAAACGCTGTTAAAATCTGCCTTTGCGGACGGCCGCGCCGCCTTGAAAATAAATCACGATTTTGATACAATTTTTTCATGAAGAAAAGCAATATCTCAGGAGGAGAAAATGATACATTATCAGAGCACCAGAGGAAGTAAATATATAAAGACGTCGGCCCAGGCCATAATCGCGGGTATCGCCGAAGACAAGGGACTTTACGTGCCTAACGAGATTCCGGCGTTGCCATTTGAGATCGACGAAATGGTCGGCAAACCGTACAAGGACGTGGCCTTTGCGATCATCAAGGCCTTCTTTGAGGATTTCACCGATGAAGAACTGCAGGCCTGTATCGACGGGGCTTACGATTCCAAGTTCGAAGCAGAGGAGATCGTGCCCGTGACAGAAGCCGGGGACGCTTATTTCCTTGAGCTTTATCACGGCAAGACCGCGGCGTTCAAGGATATGGCTCTTTCCATCCTGCCGTACCTGCTGACCACAGCGATGAATAAGGAAAAAGAAGACAGCAAGATATGTATACTGACGGCGACTTCCGGTGATACGGGAAAGGCGGCTCTTGAAGGCTTTGCTAACGTGCCGGGGACTGAGATCATCGTGTTCTACCCCAACAAGGGAGTCAGCGAAGTCCAGGAAAGACAGATGGTGACCCAGGAAGGAGACAACACACACGTCTTCGCCATAAACGGAAATTTCGATGACGCGCAGACCGCAGTAAAGAAGATATTCAATGACGACGCTTTCGCGGAAAAACTCAGTGAGATCGGCTGCAAACTTTCGTCAGCCAACTCCATTAATATAGGAAGGCTCGTTCCACAGGTGGCCTACTACGTTTACGGGTACATCAAACTGGTGGAGAGAGGTGTCATAGAAAGCGGGGATGAGATCAACATCACCGTACCTACAGGAAACTTTGGAAACATTCTTGCAGCTTACTATGCCGGCAGGATGGGCATACCCGTAAAGAAGTTCATCTGCGCTTCCAACGAGAACAAAGTCCTGACAGACTTTATCATGACGGGCACATACAACACCAACAGGGAATTCTTCATGACCAACTCCCCGTCCATGGATATCCTCATTTCCAGCAATCTGGAGAGGCTTCTCTATCATCTCAATGACGGTGACAGTGAGGAGATCTGCCAGCTGATGGATTCACTGGAAAAGGAAAAGAAATACAAAGTCTGCCCGAAGATCCAGTACAGGCTGGACGACTTCTACGGCGGATATGCCGATATGGAAAGGACAAATCAGGCAATCGGCAACATGTACGAAAGACACGGCTATCTGATGGATACCCATACGGCTGTTGGCTACAGAGTATACAAGGATTACGTCGCTTACACCGGTGACAAGACGCCTAACCTGATAGCGTCAACGGCAAGCGCCTACAAGTTCGCGGGCAGCGTCGCTCATTCCATCGGTATGGGGGATGAAAAGGACGGTTTCGCATACATCAAAGCACTGGCTGAAAAGACGGGAGTTCCCGTGCCGGCCGGCCTGCAGGATCTGGATAAGAAGGAGATCCGCCACAAGGGCGTGGTCGATCCTGCTGAGATGAAGGATGCCGTGATCGGTTGCCTGAAATAGCGCCGGAAAACGAAGAAAAACTACCACAGCCCGGACGGCATTTTTGCCTTGAAAAGCCGTGACCGCTGTGGTAGATTATTACTTGGCCGCGAAAGCGGTATAACAACTTGACGACTTGGTATGGAGGATTGACCGAGTGGCTAAGGAGCTCGCCTGGAAAGCGAGTAGGGTGTAACAGCCTCGCGGGTTCGAGTCCCGTGTCCTCCGCCAAAATGAAAATGACGCCGGACGGCGTCTTTTTCATTTTGATGAAGAAGAAGGGAAGACTCGAACCTGCGAAGCGGGTGAGAAAGTCCCGTGCCCATTTTCACCGCGAACAGAATGTGAGCGGCTATGAAAATGGGACAGCGTAGGGAAGCGGCCGGCTGTAGGTCGCTGACCGGAGGAGTGACTTTGCGTAGCAAAGGAACGTTGTCCTCCGCCAAAAAAGAGACGGGTAAAACCCGTCTCTTTTTTGTGCTTTACGGGGATATGGTATAATTCTTAAAGGAGCAACATGCATAATGAAGATAATCAGAGCGGAAAACACGGCTCACAGAGCCGGCGCATATTACGTCAGGACGCAGGCTATGGCGGTGAAACATTACATCGCGCTTGAGCAGGAGTTTGACGAGCACGATGGGGAAGATACCATGTACCTTGTCGGTCTTGACGACGTGCTTCCCATAGCTACGGCCAGAATGTATCCCGTAGATGATGGGTCTGTTATGCTGGGAAGGATCGTTGTGCTGCCCGAATACAGGCAC
>JAFYIC010000014.1 GCA_017538845.1 Bacillota bacterium
GATAAAACTAAATACCAATGAAAATCCATACGGCCCGGGCCCTCTGGTAACTAAGGCCCTGCAGGAAGAAGACCCGGATCTTCTGAGGCTCTACCCCGATCCGGAAGCACGGGAACTTACAGAGGCCATCGCGGATTACTACGGGCTCACCCCCGATCAGGTGGCTGTAGCCAACGGATCCGATGAAGCGCTGGCTTTTGCGTTCATGGCCTTCTCGGCAACTCAGCGCAAAGTCTACTTTCCCGAGATAAGCTATGGATTTTACCCTGTGTTCGGGCACGTCTTCAAGACCGACTTTGAGGAGGTTCCCCTGCGCGGCGGGCTTACCATCGACCCGCAGGACTATTTCAAGTGCGACGGCCCTGTGATCATCGCAAATCCCAACGCTCCCACAGGCATTGCTCTTGAGCCTTCGGACATAGTCAGGATCCTGGAATCAGACCCGTCCAGACTCTTGATAGTTGATGAAGCATATGTAGACTTCGGCGCAGAAAGCTGCGTTCCCCTGATAGATAAATACGACAACCTGCTGATCATCCAGACTTTTTCAAAATCCAGGAGTCTTGCGGGAAGCAGGGTCGGCTTCGCAATGGGACAGAGAGATCTCATTTCCGACATCAATACCATAAAGTTCAGTTTCAACCCTTACAGCCTTGACAGGCTGGCAGTGCGCGCGGCAGCGGCTTCCATGCGTGATGTGGAGCACTTTGAGACCACAAGGAACAAGATAATCGCCACAAGGGAAAAGACTATGCGGGAGCTTAAGGATCTGGGCTTCCACGTTATCCCCTCAAAGGCAAATTTCCTGTTCGCAAGACATGATATGATCGGCGGCGCGGATTACTTTGCCGCCCTGAGAGAAAATGATATAATAGTAAGGCATTTTGGCAAACCGCGTATTGCCGAATACGTGAGGATATCCATCGGCACCGACGAGCAGATGGAGCAGTTCCTGAAAGTTACCAGAAAGATACTGAACGCTCTGGATCAGGAAAACTGAAAACCGTACGCGCGGCAACGGCTGCGCAGGATCTCTGAGCCGCACTTATGCAGCGGCCAAATCTAAGCCGCCCGGACACAGCGGCCGGAAAGGGAAAGATATGAGAAACGCAAATATCAAAAGAGATACGAAAGAAACTCAGATAGCTCTGAACCTGGAGATAGACGGCTCCGGAGCATATGACATAAAGACCGACTGCGGATTCCTCAAGCACATGCTTGAGCTTTTCGCCCGCCACGGCAGATTCGATCTGACCATCGAATGCTCCGGCGACAGCTATGTGGACTATCACCACACAGTTGAGGACATCGGCATCTGCATGGGGCAGGCTTTCAAAGAGGCGCTGGGCGACAAGAAAGGCATATGCCGCTACGGGAGCATGATGCTCCCCATGGACGAAGCCCTTGTGCTAACCTCTCTGGACATCAGCGGCAGAGCCTTCGTCAACTATGACGTGCAGCTGCCGGCCATGAAGGTCACCGATGACGCAGATGAGACTTCGCCCATGAAAGTCGGGGATTTCGATACAGAACTGGTGAAGGAATTCCTGATGGCTTTCGCGCGGGAACTGGGGCTCACCCTCCACGTGAAGATGTTCGCAGGCGAAAACACGCACCACATAATCGAAGCCGTTTTCAAAGGCTTTGCAAGAGCGCTGGCAAAGGCGTGCGCCATAAATGAAGATTTCGCAGACGAAATACCGTCCACCAAAGGAGTTTTATAGAGATCGGGCGCCCATGCGCGCGATGAAGGAGTTTTGTAATGATAGCTATCGTAGATTACGGAGTGGGAAACCTCTTTTCACTTCAGGCTTCACTGAAATACCTGGGCTTTGAGGCAAAAGTCACAGGAGACAAGAACGATCTGAAAGCAGCCGACCGGCTCATACTTCCCGGCGTCGGCGCTTTTGAAGACGCCATGGCCAAGCTCAAGGCTACCGGTCTGGTGGACACCATTATAG
Source organism: Bacillota bacterium (assembly GCA_017538845.1). GTDB lineage: Bacteria > Bacillota > Clostridia > Peptostreptococcales > Anaerovoracaceae > RGIG7111. The sequence continues at coordinate 1,962 of JAFYIC010000014.1, forward strand.
ATGAAACGTCCAACGGCAAATACCTTTTGGGCATCTGCCTCGGCATGCAGCTTCTTTTCGAAAAGAGCTACGAATACGGCGAACACGAAGGTCTCGGGCTCGTTGAAGGCGACGTTGTCAGCATCGAGGACGACCTGAGCCCGACTGCAAAGGGCAAATTAAAAGTGCCCCATATCGGTTGGAACGCCCTAACTCTGACAGAGACCGGTGACGACCTCGGGCGCGATCCCCTCTTCAAATACACGAAGAACGGCGACTGCGTGTATTTCGTCCACAGTTTCTACGGCGTCAACTGCGAAAAGAGCACCATCGCCACTACGGAATACGACGTTACCGTCACCGCGGCGGTGAGAAACGGCACAGTTTACGGCACCCAGTTCCACCCCGAAAAGAGCGGAAAGATCGGGCTGGACATACTCAAAGCATTTACCGAACTGAAATAGCGCGCTCGGCACCGAACCGGCGGCATACGATAAAGGACAGGAAGCATGAAAATTTTTCCCGCGATAGACTTAAGAAACGGCAAGGCAGTCAGGCTCTTCCAGGGCGACTACGACCAGATGACCGTATACAGCGATGACCCGGCCGATGTGGCGGAGGGCTTCAAGGCATGCGGTGCAGAAAACATCCATCTGGTGGACCTGGACGGCGCCAAAGACGGAAAACTCGTCAATTTCGAGACCATCAAGAAGATCACCGGTCGTGTTGACATGTTCACGGAAGTGGGCGGCGGCATCCGCGATGAAGAACGGATAAAACAGTATCTGGATCTGGGCGTGGGCAGAGTCATTCTGGGCACTGTGGCAGTAAAAGATCCTGATTTTCTGGAGAAAATGGTTGCCCGTTACGGCGAGAAGATCGCGGTAGGCGTAGATGTGAAAGACGAATACGTGGCTATAAACGGCTGGAAAGAAGTCACCGATAAGAAAGGATTCGATTTCTGTAAGTGGCTTCGCGACATAGGTGTGAAAACCGTCATTTATACGGATATTTCCCGGGACGGCGGTCTGAAAGGCACCAATATAGAGGCGTATAAAAAGCTTCGTGAGATCGAAGGCCTCGATATCGTCGCATCCGGCGGCATAAGCTTTGAAGAAGAAATCACAGCGCTGAAAAGTCTGGTAAGCGGCGCCATCCTGGGCAAGGCCCTTTACAGCGGCGCGCTGGACCTTTCAAGAGCTATAAAACTTGCAGAATAAGGAGCAGACATGATAACCAAAAGGATAATCCCCTGCCTCGACGTGAGAGACGGGAAAGTGGTAAAAGGCACGAATTTCAAAGGCGTCAGAGACGTGGCGGATCCTGTCGAAATGGCTAAGTTCTATAACGACAGCGGAGCCGACGAGCTTGTCTTTTACGACATCACCGCCAGCATCGAAGAAAGAAAGATCTTCTCGGAGATCCTGACCAGCGTGGCGTCACAGATATTCATTCCCCTCACCGTAGGCGGCGGCATCAATACACTTGATGATTTCGACAGAGTTCTCAAGTGCGGCGCAGACAAAGTAAGTGTCAACAGCGGAGCTATCAAAGATCCGACCATCATCGAGCGGGCGGCGAAGAAATACGGTGACCAGTGCGTTGTGCTCAGCACCGATATATCCCTTGTGGACGGCAAGTATCACCTCTTCACCGCAGGCGGCCAGAAAGACACGGGAATCGACGCCATACAGTGGATCATCGACGGAGTCGACCACGGAGCCGGTGAACTGGTAGTCAACAGCATCGACACCGACGGTGTAAAAGGCGGTTTCGACCTGGATATGCTGGACCTTATCGCTTCGAAGGTCAACGTGCCAATCATCGCCTCAGGGGGCGCGGGATGTATGGAGGATTTTGCCGAGCTTTTCAAGCATGAAGGCATCGACGCGGGACTTGCGGCAAGCATTTTCCACTTTAAAGAAGTTGATATCAGAGAACTGAAACAGTACCTGAGAGATCAGGGTGTGAATATGAGGATATGACGGCATGCATCTGCTGCCCGGGACGGCCGGACGGCGCGCGGCTTTCACATAATAAACGGAGGTAAGAAATGATAACTGCAGATTTTGACATAAGCGAACTGAAATTCGATGACAAAGGACTCATCCCTGCCATCGTCCAGGACTACTTTTCCAAACAGGTCCTGACCCTGGCATATATGAACAAAGAGTCTCTGGACATTACGCTGAAAGAAGGCAAGACATGCTTCTGGAGCCGTTCCCGTCAGGAACTCTGGCGCAAAGGCGAGACCAGCGGCAATTATCAGAAAGTCGTGACCATAAAAGCCGACTGCGACAAGGACGCTCTGGTTATCGAGGTCATCAAAGACGGTCCGGCCTGCCACACAGGTGCGGAAAGCTGTTTCTTTAACGATCTTTATCAGGCGGACGATGTGACGCCTTTCTCATATGAGGCCCTCTACGACATGATAAAAGGCCGCAAGACCGACCCGAAGGAAGGCAGCTACACCACTTACCTCTTCGACAAAGGCATTGAAAAGATCATGAAAAAAGTCGGCGAGGAAAGCACCGAGGTAATAATAGCCGCCACCAAAGGCGACAAAGAAGAAACTATCTATGAAGTGGCAGACCTTGCCTACCACGTAATGGTAATGATGGCTGAACAGGGCATCGAACTCAAGGACATCATGGCGGAACTGGCCAAGCGCCACGTGATAGACCACAAAGTTAAGCAGGAGCGGATGAAATAGTTTTGCAGGCGCGCAAGAGGCGCGCTTCATACCGCGCGATTGCAAAGCACGCGCGATAATATAGAAAAGGGAGCCTTCCGGCTCCCCTTTTTTATGCTTTTTATCTGTCATTTTGATGCCCTATAGCTGCCGTTTTTCTTAATCCTTATCCGGCGCTTTTGAAACTCTCAGAGAATGAACGGGATTATCTTTTTCGTCCTTTTCTTATAATCCCTGTATGCGTCTCCGAA
>JAFYIC010000087.1 GCA_017538845.1 Bacillota bacterium
AAGGAGGATTTATTTATGGCTGAGACCGGAAAGAAAAAGGTCCCCGGAAAATCCTGGAATGCCTGGATATTCCTATGGATCATTTATGCATGTAATGCAAACATCAGAGAGATCCTCAACAGAGTATCACCATACATCGTAGAAGAATACGGCGTAAACGCTACTCAGTTGGGACTTCTCTCCACAGCGGCACTCGGTTTCCTTGCACTGGGAGCAACACCACTTGGTATGTGGGCTGACAGAGGCGGCGTAGGATACAAGAGAAAGAACAGAGCGTTCGTACTGGGCGCAGGATATCTTCTCGCTTGCTTCCTCTGCGGTATCGGTCCTGTAAGTGCTACCTATGCTGTATTCTTCATCCTCAATGCTCTGAGAGGATTCTTCTCAGGAGCTGGCGAGGCTTGCGAAGTAGGACAGATGATGGAATGGGCACCGAGAGAAAAGACAGGATTCTTCGCCGGACTCCACCATACAGGTTATCCTTGGGGATCACTTATCGGTGGATTCATCGTTACTGCATTCCTTAACATTGCAGGCGGCGAGAACTGGAAGGGCGTATTCTTCATTTTCCCGATCATAGGAATCATCACATGGCTCCTGTGGCTCAGATGGGCAAATGCTAAGAACTACCAGAGATTCCAGGATCAGTGCGCAGAGGGCGGATACACAAGCCCGATGGCAGGAGATTCAGATGTAGAAAACTACAAGGCTCCTCCGGGACTGCTCAAGAGATGTCTGAAGAACCCGAACATCCTTATGATGGCTATAGTAAGTTACTGCTGCCTCTTCGGATATGCAGGAATCAACTACTGGCTCACACCTTACATCACATTCGTAGGAAACTACGATCCGGCATCTGCTGCTTCCCTGAGTGTAATCTTCACTATCACAGGCGGACTCGGACAGGTTTGCTGGGGAATGTTCGCAGACAAGTTCGGAACAAAGAGAACGCTGATGATCTGTACACTGTGGCTGACAGTCGCATTCATACTGATGCAGTTCGCAGGCGCAAGCCTCGGAGCTCTGATCGGACTCCAGCTGCTCATGGGATTCGCGCTCAACGCAGTATACGCTATGATCTACAAGTTCGATGCTGTATCGTCTGAAAAGGGCGGCGTAGTAATGGCTAACTCCCTGACAGTAACAGGTATGTATGCAGGCGGCGCAAGCGCTACATTCATCCTTGGTAAGATCATCGACGCAGCAGGCGGACTTCACACAGCAAGCGGATATTACACAGGACTGTATGTAATGTCCGGAGTAATGCTCGTTGCATTCTTCCTCGTTCTTCTGTTCACCAGAGAAACGAATGGTCCGAGGTTCAAGAAAGACTTCTCACTTGTAAGTCTTGAATCCTGCAACCTTGCAGATGTTGACGACCCGAATGCAGTAAGAACGCATGAAGGCTAATCAGAAAAACTTCAACACAACGATTTGGCCGGCGGCTTTTCCGCCGCCGGTCACATTAAAAAATTTTTACGACAACTCATCAGGATGAAAAAACTATCGTTATTTTAAACTGAATTTGAAAGTTAATGCGGTCACGGTTTTTTCACAGGACCGCATATGAGATAAATAAGACACAAACCGTGATAAGAAAATAGAATCCAAAGGAGGAAAGAGAAATGAGTGACAAAGCTTGCAGAGGCGCGGCTTTAGGTAACGAGATCCGTTCCGGCACCATAAGTAAGGTAGGAAGTACCAGGCGTATACAGGAACTGAACGGAATGCTCCATGACAATCGTCCGAACATCGACATCACAAGAGCAAGAGCCTATACAAAGGTATATAAGGAGACAGAGGGCGAACCGCCTCTTATGAGAAGATACAAGGCGGCAGCGGAAGTTTACCGCACCCTGTCCGATAACGTATATGATTATGAACAGCTGGTAGGATGGCCTACAAAGCGCATAAGAGGTGCCAACTTCGCCATCGAGCTCCACGCTCACTGGCTGGCAGACGACCTTCCGAATCTCAGGACCCGTGAATACGACCCCTTCGAGATATCGGATGAAGATTACGATGAACTGATGAACGTGCATATTCCTTACTGGAAGGATAAGACATGCGCAGCCCAGTTCGAAAAATGGGTAAGCCCCGAGCTGGCCGCAAGGTCACAGACCGGCGGTGTTGAAGACATCAACAACTACAGCTGCTCCAACGGATCCCACTTCATTCCGAGATGGACAGATCTTCTCCATAACGGATTTGAGAAGTACTACAACACGGCGAAGGAATGTCTGGAGAACCTTGACCAAAACGATCCTGAAACAGTAGACAAGAGGATCTTCTATCAGGGCATCATGGAAGTAGCCCTGGCTATAAAGGGATGGGCAGAGAGAATGTCCGCTGCATGCGCTAAGAAAGCGGAAGCAGAAAAAGACCCCAAGCGTAAGGCTGAACTTGAAAAGATGTCCGAGATGATGAAACAGGTTCCATGGAAGCCCGCAAGGACATTCTATGAAGCAGTAGAGACAGCATGGTGCGCATGCTTCTTCCTCTTCGTAGAAGGCGCAGGCCCGTCCATCACCTGGGGAAGATTCGACCAGTACATGTATCCATACTACAAGAAGGACATCGAAGAAGGAAGGATCACACCTGAAGAGGCAATGGAACTTCTGGAGGAGATGTACATAAAGGTAACTTCAAACGTATGGTTCCAGTCCACCATCATGGCTTACATCTTCGGCGGATACTACAGATACCCGCACCTGGACGTAGGCGGACTTGATGAGAACGGAAAAGACGCTACTAACGACCTTTCATACCTCTGCCTGAGAGCTATGAGATACGCAAAGACCACGTCTCCTGCCGTAAGCATCCTGCTTCACCAGAAGACACCGGATTCACTGCTTTACGAAGCTTGCGAACTGGCTGCAGAAGGAATGGG
>JAFYIC010000088.1 GCA_017538845.1 Bacillota bacterium
CACACTCATAACATGTACGCCTTACGGTATCAATACCCACAGGCTGCTGGTTAGAGGACACAGAATACCGAATGCCGACGGAAACGCGGCTCTGACGGCGGACGCCGTGCAGGTGGAGCCGAGATACGTAATTCCGTTCCTGGCTGCGGCGATACTAATACTGGTCATCATATTATCGGTCATTGCCTCAAGACGCGCGAGGAAATATGACCCTGACAGGATACTGAGAGAGCAGAAAGAAAGACTGTTCGCTCAGTAGACGGGGTTGAAAATGAGAAACAGGACCACAGGAAAAATACCATGCATACTACTTGCCTTGATCATCGCGTTTTCCGCGGTGGCGGTATCGGTATGCTCTGCGGTCATAACATGCGGGGATGCTGAAGCAGCATCGGGATACACGGTTTACGGGATATATAACCCGAACGGGGTACGTCTTGATTCTTCTGATTTTGACTTGTACAAAGTCGGAGATTTCAACGGCAGCAATTTTGAGTACGTGGATGAACTGAAAGACGTGCCTGTAGATATACCTGTATTCACAAAGAAAAGCGATTACGACAGTGAAGAAGAATGGCAGGGAACATGGATGGATTCTGCCGCAGCACTTAAAAAATACCTCCCTGACGGCTATGAGCCGGTAGCAAGTGCTGTTACGCAGAACGGTCTGTTCCAGTTCGATGGGATAGAAAACGGTCTTTATCTGCTGGTCGGAAAGAGCCAGAAGATATGGGACGGAGACAAGTCTGTCATATGGACACCGCTGCCTATGTACGTGATTGTTCTGGATGAGGATACAGGCTCTCCTGATGACCGTATCTCTGTAAAGCCGTCAAATGAGACAATAGCTCATGATTTTACAGTCGTAAAGAGCTGGTCCGACGAGGGACACGCAAATGTCCGTCCCGCAAGCATCAAAGTGGAAGTTCTCTACGACGGCAAAGTCGTAAAGACTGTTTCGCTCAACGCCGACAACGACTGGAGTTATTCCTGGCATACCGATAAAACAAAGCATATATGGGACTGCAGGGAAGTTGTTACCGACAAGATCAGGAACAACTATGAAGTAGACTGCAGATCTGTTATAAAAGGTGATAAGAAAACCATAACCATAACCAACACTTATAACGGTGATGATCCTCCGGTAATAACGGGAGATACCACTAAGACGCCCTGGCTCTTTATAGTTATATGTGTGACGGCTCTGGCGCTTCTCACTATATTCATAATAAACTGGAGAAAGAACAGAAGAGAAGACAGCGGATCCGATGAGGATCAGGAGTAAAGATATCACTACACATACGGATTACAACGGAACATGACAGTGACATCGGGTAAAAAGAAAATAAAACTGATCGTTTTGATCATCGCACTTGCAGCGGCAGCAGTTCTCATCTGGGCGGGCTGCCGCTTTTGCATGGATAAAATGATCGACAACAGAGTTCAGACCGTACTTACGAAAATGGAAACCATGATACCAGGATTCGGAGATGATGCCGGACAGCCGGGGGCAGGCCGTGATCCGTTGGCGGCTATTTCAATAGAAGGCGTGGATATAGTCGGATGTCTGGAGATACCATCTCTTGACCTGAAAGCGCCTGTGACGGCCAAAAACGTCAGTGAGAAAGGATTTCCCCAGTGGGTGGACGGTTCTCCCGTCAAAGGCAGATTCAGGATCACAGGCAGCCACAGCGACGTTTTCAGCGATCTGGCCGATGCCAAGCCAGGGGCAGAAGTGATCTTCACTGACGTGGACGGTATCCGTTATAAATACAAGGTGACGACACAGTATCATCTGAAGGACTGGGACGAAGCCGGTGACGATCTGGTGCTGTGCTACGAGTCTGACGAAAAGACTGATTTCGTACTTGGGTGTATGACAGACCTTTGATAGATGATGACAAAAATATTTTTACAGATAAAAGGGCTTGATTTCAACGTTTATCATATTATTGTTAGCACTCTAATCAATTGAGTGCCAAAAAAGTGTTTACTTTTTGTTTTTCGCGTTTTACAATAAAACTGCAGGACAGAGATGCCTGCAGATTTTTTAATTTGTTGTCCGCCGGATACGGGAAAAATCCCGGGCATAAGATCCGGACAGGGGCAATGGGAGGCGATAATATGAACATAGAAAAGTACACACAGAACGCGCAGAGCGCGATAATGGACTGTCAGAATATATGTATCGAAGAAGGCCATCAGCAGATAGACGGGGAACATCTCCATCTTGCTTTAATGCAGCAGAAAGACGGGCTGATACCAAAGCTTCTCAAATACATGGGGAAAGACAGTGACATTGTGATCAGAAAACTGAAAGAGTCTCTGGAAAAACTTCCGAAGGTAGCCGGAGGCGGCGACCAAATGTACACCACAAGAAGGTTCCAGCAGATCCTCATGGATGCGGAAAAGAACGCGGAACAGTTCGGGGACGAATACGTAAGCGTAGAGCATATGTATCTGGCTCTTCTTGACGAGCGTGCAACGCCCAGCGCGGCAATATTCAAAGAACTGGATATTACAAAAGATGCTTTCCTGCAGGCTCTCAACAGCGTGCGGGGCAACCAGAAGATAACCAGCCAGAACCCGGAAGATAACTATGAAGCTCTCAGCAAATACGGCAGGGACCTGGTTGAGATGGCCAGAGACGGCAAGCTGGATCCGGTCATCGGACGTGACAGCGAGATAAGGCATACCATCCAGATACTTTCCAGAAGGACAAAGAACAATCCTGTGCTGATCGGAGAACCGGGAGTAGGTAAGACAGCGGTAGTTGAAGGCCTTGCCCAGCGTATACTCAACGGTGACGTGCCGGAAGGGCTTAAGGATAAGACTATATTTGCACTTGATATGGGAGCACTTATAGCAGGCGCCAAATTCAGAGGGGAATTCGAAGAAAGACTCAAAGCCGTACTGAATGAAATCGAAAAGGCAGAAGGCAGAATAATCCTCTTTATAGACGAACTTCACAATATCGTCGGAGCAGGCAAGACCGAAGGTTCAATGGATGCAGGCAACCTTCTTAAACCGAAACTGGCAAGAGGCGAGCTTCACTGCATCGGAGCGACCACTCTGGACGAATACAGAAAGTATGTGGAGAAGGACGCGGCGCTGGAAAGAAGATTCCAGAAAGTACTGGTGGATCAGCCGACTGTAGAGGATACAGTATCCATCCTGAGAGGCTTAAAAGAGCGGTTTGAGATACATCACGGCGTAAGGATAACAGATAACGCCCTTATCGCCTGTGCGACGCTCTCAGACCGTTATATAAGCGACAGATTCCTTCCTGACAAAGCTATCGACCTTATGGACGA
>JAFYIC010000089.1 GCA_017538845.1 Bacillota bacterium
TCCAGACCGGCCTTGATCTTTTCAGGTCTTGCCGGGATCTCGTGGATACGTACGCCGCATGCCTTATAGATAGCATTGAGTACAGCAACGTGTCCGCTTGACTGGAATGCTTCTGAAGCTCCGGAGGAACCGAATGGGTTAGCTCTTTCGTCTTCAGGATCGTCAAGGTGGATAGCCTCGAACTTATCAGGTACCTGGTTACATGTCGGAACACCAAGTGTCAGTACGTTAGTGTGCTTCTTCACATCTTCGTACTCTTCGCTGAGCGCGAATCCGATGGAGTGTGACATTCCGCCGAATGCCTGTCCGTTTACGGAACCGATGTTACCTACAACACCTACTCTGTCTACGCAGCGCAGGCCTGTAACCTGAACCTTGCCTGTGTCTGTATCAACATCAACTTCTGCAATGTAGAAGCAGTATGTGTACATGATGTTCGGGTCACCAACGCCTGTGTTGGCATCCAGGTAGCAAAGCTCAGACCATTTTTCTGCCAGGAACGTAGCGTCATATCTGAGCGGAATGTTCTCAGCGACCATCTCGTCGTATGTTCTGAGAGTTCCGTCTTCCTTGGTCATTGCATTCTTCAGTTCCTGAGCAGCCAGGTATGAAACGTTACCGTTCATTGTGTGCGAACGGCTGGATGCGGACTCACCTGAGTCAGGACACATCTTGGAGTCGTTCTGGATAAGTCTGATGTCCGAAGGTTTAACATTCTTGAATCCGACTTTTCTCAGAGCTTCCAGTGTGCACTGGAGTGATCCTACGTCTCCGCCCTGTCCCTGATCCTGCCATGTATCATACTTGATGAATGTGTTGTCAGGAGCAAGTTCGATAGCGCATGAGCACTGGTCTTCCGGACCGCCGCCTACGTTGTAGCCGCCCCATGAAACGCCGACGCCCTTCTTGATATTTGAATCCGGGTTAGCTGCGTTCCACTCTTCAGCTGCCTTCTTGGCTTCTTCGTAGATCGGTCTTGCGATATCCATCATTCTTTCCATCGGGTATTCCTTGAACGGATAGCTGTTGATGTTTGTCTCGCCGTCTCTTGCGATGTTCTTATATCTGAATTCGAACGGGTCGATTCCTGCCTTCTCAGCAAGCATATCGATCATTGCTTCGCCGCATGTGTAAGCCTGCGGAGCACCGTATCCTCTGTAAGCTGTACCGAACTGATGGTTGGAAACAGCAACTCTTGAGAGTCCTACCAGGTTCGGAAGGTTGTACGGGAACCACATGAAACGAACGATCTTTGTGATCTTGTCGTCGCCCAGCTCTGGGTAAACGCCGTGGTCAAGACCTGAATCGAATTCGCCGGCAATCAGTTTTCCATCCTTGTCACAAGCAAGCTTAGCGTTGAAGTAGCAAGGTGAACGCTTACCGGAGATAGCGTTGAATTCTTCATATGTCATTGACAGTGCAACCGGCATGTCAGTTACCTTACATGCGATAGCTGCAAGTGCGAATGTCGGAGCTGAAATGGCCCATCCGAAGGAACCGCCTGTCGGGTTCTCGATAACTCTGATCTTTTCAGCAGGAAGTCCTGTAGCAACAGCGATTTCTTCAAGGTTGAAGTAAACGGTCATTGTCTTACAGTGAACGTTCATGATGCCGTCCTCATCCCAGTAAGCCTGAACTGTGTCGCCTTCGATTGAAGCGTGAGGCTCTCTGGAGGAGTAGAAGCTTCCTTCAACTGAGAAGTCAGCCTCTTCGATGAGTTCAGGAACCTTTTCATCGTCGCCCTTGAGTACAGGCTGCTCTGAATAGATGTTGTCAAATCCTTCGTGGATCTGCTTAGCATCCGGAGCAACTGCTTCAAGATAGCTCATGTATGATGGCAGTTCCTCGATCTCGAGAACGATCTTGTCAAGAGCGTCTCTTGCGTGTTCGATAGTATCTGCGCAAACCAGAGCCGGAATATCACCATAGTTCAGGATCTTTCCGTCTGCCAGCAGGTGGTGTACTGTGTCGTTCTCACCCATTGTTGTTCTCGGTGTGAACTGGTACATCTGCAGTCTGTTAGCGCCTTCGATATCCTTAGCTGTAACAACTTTGTATACGCCGGGCATCTTTTCTGCTTCTGAAACATCCAGCTTTGTGATCTTAGCGTGGTTGGTGATCTTAGGCTGGAACGGAACTACGTGCAGTGTGTTTGCAGGCATCTTCAGTTCGATGTCATCACCATAGTCGCATGTTCCGCAAACCTTGGCCAGCGCAGCCGGTCTCGGCATAGGATCGCCGTAGTAGCTCGGGTTGTCGCCTTCAGGCTCTTTGTACATGATGTCTTCAAGAGCGCAGTCGCCGCGCATAACCTTTGCAGCGTCCATTACTGAATCAACGATCTGCTTGTATCCTGTACAACGGCAGATGTTTCTGTTCTTTGTGAACCAGTCTCTTACTTCTTCTCTTGTCGGATTTGGATTTTCATAAACGAGAAGAGCATAAGCTGAGATCAGGAATCCCGGAATACAGAATCCGCACTGTACTGCGTGGTCGTGCATGAAAGCTACCTGCAGCGGATGCAGATGCATTGGAGTTCCGATTCCTTCAACGGTGATGACCTCGTCAAACTCAGCCATTGTCGCAACCTTCTTTGTACAGGAGCGAACGACCTTCTTGTTGACGATGACATTACATGATCCGCAGACACCAACACCGCAGCCAACTTTGGTTCCGGTGAGGCCCAGTCTTCTGAGTACGTCAGAGAGCTTGTCTTTGGCAGGATCGAAAATGAACATGCGGTCAGCGCCATTGATGTTCAATGTCATTTTCCTTAACTTCATAGTAATTTGCCTCCGATTAAAAATTTGTTTTACGGGCAATCAAAAATACTCTTCCCGCGTTCGCGAAAAGAGTAGAAACAATCACATTGATAAAAACTCGTACTTGTGGGCTGCCTTTATAGGGGTAAGGCGCTTAGAGTTTATGACCGCTATAAATACTTTCCTTTCCAAACACGGGAGGCCGAAGCGTTTCCTTTCCGACCCATCGTCTCTGACGTCATAGCAAAAGCCGTAGACATCAGAAATCGGAGAGCATATTCAATTGCTATTGATACAAAATAATTCTAACAAGACTTCCATATAGTGTCAATAAACGGCATGGATTTTATTGTACTAGTTTGCGGTTTTTACATAAACAATTTGGCTGAATTTGATAACCGGGACCCTGTAAAGTTGTCCGAAACCCGTTGAAGCCATGCGCATAAACAAAAATGTTGTTATGCCAACAACAATGTTGCTGTTGCCTGCAGTGTGGACATATCTTCCGTTTTGCGTTAATATCTACTTGATTTTTAAACGCCGGCGGATAGCCGGTCCCCTATATATAAAGACAGGTCGCGGGCACCGGTGCTTGTCAGGGCACAGGATGCAGCAAATGAAAGGTGAACACAATGAGCATAATGAGACCGGGTAAGTTTGACATAACAGATAAAGCTATGGAGCAGTGGGATCTGCCGAAGGGCGCAAAGGTTCTGGAGATAGGCTGCGGCGAAGGAGATACAGCGCAGCACTTAAAGGATAAGTACGGATTCGAAGTCACAGGCATGGATATATCGCTGGACATGGTGGACCGGGCGAAAAAAGCCCATCCCGGTATTGAATTCATGTACGGGGACGGGGAGATCCTGGACAGTTTCATGTCCTTTACGTTCGACGGGATAGTGATGGAATGCGTGCTTTCTCTCATAAATCTGGCGGACGAGGCGCTCCACGAAGCTTACTGCGTAATGAAAAAGGGCGCTAAGATATTCATAAGCGACCTCTATATGCGCGATCCGGATCCGGAGCAGGTGAAAGCCATAAAGATAGAAGCGGACAGGATAGCGAAGATCCCCCATCAGGAAGGCGAGTGCGATGATGCGGGCAAGAGCGGCGAGCTGAGATTCCTGGATTTCAGATTCGAAGGCAGATTCATCGAAGAGCCTCTCATCAGACAGATGGAGGAGATCGGGTTCACTAACATAAAATTCGAGGACAGGACAGATGATCTGATCCAGTACGTAGGCCAGAAGATTTTCGATGAAGGAAAAGACA
>JAFYIC010000090.1 GCA_017538845.1 Bacillota bacterium
ATAAGATGACTGAGGCAGCCAGGCTGTGTCTTGAAAGGGAAGGCATAGACCCGGAGAACGTTGAAATCAGCGTGTCTTTTGTAAGTGAAGAAGAAATAAAAGAGCTGAATAAAGTTTACCGTAATAATGATTCCGTCACTGATGTTTTATCATTCCCCCAGTATGACGATATTGATCAGCTGGGTGCTTTCTGCGCCGGAGACCAGGATGCGGAAGACGAAAATGACCCGGATGAGACGGATAAAGACGGATTTGAAGAGACAGCGGAGGCTTTTCTGGGCGATGTGGTGATCTGCAGGGCGAGAGCAAAGGAGCAGGCAGAGGAATTCGGCCACTCCGAGGAGCGAGAGCTCATTTATCTCTTCGTTCACAGCATGTTCCACCTGCTTGGATACGACCACATGGAAGAAAACGAAAAAAAAGAAATGCGAAAAGCCGAAGAAGATATAATGGCAAAACTGGATCTTACCAGGTAAGACCGGCGGAAAGGATCTGCAATGGACAGAAAAGAACTGTTTGAAAAGGCGCTTTCAGCGCGTGAAAAGGCATACGCTCCGTACTCGGGCTTTAAAGTTGGCGCGGCGCTTCTGACGGAAGACGGCAGCGTATTTACGGGAGTGAATGTTGAGAACGCCTCATACGGCGCAGCTATATGCGCGGAAAGGACCGCATTCGTCAAAGCCGTTTCCGAAGGATACAGGAGCTTTACCGCCATAGCCATAGCCGGCGGAAAAGACGGGGAAACGATGGAAAAATGCTGGCCCTGTGGCATCTGCAGACAGTTCATGTATGAATTCGCGCCGGAGATCGAGGTAACTACGGGAACAGGCGCAGACGAGCTTGAGACGAAGAATCTTTCGGAACTTTTGCCGGAAGGATTCACACTTTGATACGGAGGACAGATGAGATCGGGATTCGTCAGTATAGTCGGGCGGCCTAACGTGGGAAAATCCACGCTTCTCAACGCCATACTGGGAGAGAAGATAGCGATAACCACAGACAAGCCGCAGACGACCAGAAACACAATAAGGGGAATTTACACAAAAGACGATCTTCAGATCGTTTTTATTGACACGCCCGGAATACACAAGCCCCGCAACAAGCTGGGTGACTTCATGACCGGAGCGGCCCTGGAGACTTTCAAAGAGACAGACGCGGTCATTTTCATAACTGACGGCGCTCTTGACGACGGCCCGGGCGACCGTTTCATAATCGATATACTGAAAGACGCGGATACGCCCAAGATAGCCGTCATAAACAAGATAGACAAAATGGAGCCTGACAGGTTCAGAAAGATATATGAGGAATACGAAGGGCTGGGGATCTTCGATCATATTATCGGAGTTTCGGCTCTGAACGGCAGCAACGTGGACGACGTCATCGACGCGGCGGCGGGATCCATGGAAGAAGGCCCCATGTATTTCCCCGCGGATATGGTCACAGACGATCCTGTCCGTTTCCTTGTCAGCGAGATAATCCGTGAAAAACTTCTCATGTACATGAACGACGAAGTGCCCCACGGCACGGCGGTGGAAATAGAGAAGTACGAAGAAAAAGAGAAAATAACCGACATCAGCGCAGTGATCTACTGCGAAAAGAAGACCCACAAGGGAATGATAATCGGTAAAGGCGGCAGGAAACTGAAGGGCATAGGCAAAAGCGCCAGACAGGAGATCGAAGCGCTTCTGGGCACAAAGGTATTCCTGCAGCTGTGGGTAAAGATAAGAGACAACTGGAGGGACAGCGACATCGCGCTTTCCAATTTCGGATACAGGCAGTAAACGCGTGACATGAGCTGCCGGAGATAAGAACGGCAGGCATATCAGACGGGCTGCCGCGGGAGAAGAGAGGATACATGTACACCGAAACCGAAGGCATAATCCTGAAACAGATAAATACAGTGAACGGACGCCGCATGCTCCATCTTTTTTCGCGCAAGTTCGGCAAGATCAGCGCCGGTACAGGCATCAGCGAACGGAGCAGGAGCAAAGCGGGACTTGCCATGCGGCCTTTCACATACGGAAGGTATGAGCTTTACAAGGGCAGGGAGACCTACAACATCAACAGCGCGGAGGCCATTAGGAGCTATTACCGCATCGGGGAAGATGTGGACAAATACATGCATGCTTCCTACGTGCTGGAACTGGTGGACAAACTGACGGTGGAAGAGCATTCTTTCCCTCAGCTTTTCAATCTCACCCTGGCATTTCTTTCGGCAATGGAGGAGAGGAAGAAAAAGTACGGCACGCTGGTGCTGGCCTTTGAACTGAAGGCTCTCAAACTCATGGGCATAGAGCCCCGGCTTGATGCGTGTGTTGTGTGCGGAGCGCAGATCGGAAGCCCGGCCGGAAAAGAGGACGGAGGATCCCCAGAAAACCCGCCCGCGGCAGAGACCGAAAGTACAGTTCTTTTCAGCATTCCGGAAGGCGGGATCATCTGTGGCGACTGCGCCAAAAAGACGCCTCATCAGGATGGCGGCCAGTTGATTTATTCGCTGAATACTGGTATAGTAGATATACTAAGGTACTTTGTGAACAACCCCATGAAAAACATAGAAAAACTGGGGCTGGATGATGGACTTTTCCGGGAGATACACACCATAGTAAAAGCGTACATGGAACATCATCTGGGCATCGGAAAACTTAAAAGCGAAGATTTTATAGGGGACAGTTGATATAGTCTGGCGGAGAACAGACGGATAGGAGGAAAAATATGGAAATCACTCTGGAAAAAATCGAAATGGTAAAAGACAGAACAGGTGTCAGCTACAAAGAGGCAAAGGATGCTCTTGAAAAGGCAGACGGAAGTGTCGTTGATGCCATAATAGACATAGAAGAGACTATTGGCACCAAGAACGTAGGCTGCCAGAGCGGAAGCGCGGCTGACAAAGTAAAGTCGATCATCAGAAAGGGCAACACTTCCAAGATCGTTGTAAAGAAGGATGATGACACTCTCATCAACCTGCCTCTTACAGCAGGTATCATCGGAGCAGTCGTTGCGCCAGTAGGATACGCGATCGGTGCTATTGCAGCATTCGGATTCAAGTGCTCCATTGAGATCGTTAAGCACGACGGAACGATCCTGGATGTAAGCGAAGCTGCAAAAGACAAGATGGACGTAGTGATCGAAAAGGGAAGCGCAGTAGCGGGCGCTGCAAAGGACATAGCTTCAGAGAAGTTCGACATCGCTAAGGAAAAAGCTGCCGAGAAGTTCGAGAGCGCAAAGGATATAGCTTCCGACAAGTTCGACTCAGCTAAGGATATAGCTTCCGACGCTCTGAACAAGGCAAAGGACAAGGCTGCCGACACCATCAGCAACGCCAAGGAAAAATTCGATGAGATGAAGGAAGCCGGCGAAACTGACATCGACTTCTCCGGATGCTTCGGCGA
>JAFYIC010000091.1 GCA_017538845.1 Bacillota bacterium
TGAAGAATGCCGCTATGGCCAGCACTATGGCAAATATGAGCAGATATATGAATATATTTTTACCGATACGTTTTTTCAACTTATTGGTCCTCCGTTAAATTTCTGTTTTTTGTGTTCATCCACAAATTTGAGAGTAAATTTTATCATATCTCCCCTGTAAGTTCAATTATCAGGGCGTTTTTTGTGTGCCGTGTAAATTTGTTGCTTCCCGAGTATCTGTTCTTGATCTTTACGGCTCCGGCCGGGCCTCTCGGATCATCTATGCCGTACTTGGTGAACTCGCCGGCGATCCACAGGATCTCACTTCCCGCAGCGATCACCGGGATCCAGTCGCGGTCTTCCTTAGGCACCTTGGCGTCGATGAAATACTCCTTGAGTTTTTTCTTTCCCCTGTCGGGTCCGAGAGAAAGCCAGTCTCCCGCTTTCCTGGTCCTCAGCTGTATGTCGCTCGGCTCCAGTTCGCCTCTGTACTGTTTGTTCAGAAGATCCCAGTCGAATATGGCCCGGGTCCTGGTCTTTACCGGGGGCTCCTCGCCCACGGCTTCTATGGAGACTTTGATGCTCATCCTCTTGAGCATCTCCTCTCTCCTGATCTTTGCCTTGACCATCATGTCATCTTCGCCGCCGTGCTTACCGATGACCACCGTGTCATATCCGGTCCGCATGAAGTATCCTTCCGGCAGGTCGAGATTCTTTGAAGGCTGTCCCTGGAATATCAGCTCCGCCGCCGCGGCAAAGTGGGCCGCAGTCATATCCTGCACCAGACCGGTGTCCTTAAGGGCTTTCATTATGACTCTGAACATGATAGCCGGATCCAGCTTCTTCAGTTCTTTCAGGTCCAGCTCCACCTTGTTCTTTTCCTCGGATACAAGGATGTCCTCCATAGCCGTCTCGGCCAGTCCTTTCAGGAACCTGCTGTCTTCCCTTGCGATCTTCGACAGTCTGTTCAGCCCGTCCGTCACGTCCATGCCGAATATCTCCTTGATATACGGCATCAGCTGTATGCGGACTTTGTTTCTTGTATAGATAGCCTGCTTGTTGGTCTGGTCCGTCCTGGGCTGAAGGCCTCTGCTTTCACAGTACTTTTCGATGTCTTCTCTTTTTATATCCAGAAGCGGCCTTATGGTGTATGAGCCGTCTTCGTTCTGTCTTATATATTCCATGCCGGCAAGGCCGTCTGTGCCGGTGCCCCGTATTATCCTTATGAGCACCGTCTCCGCCTGGTCGTTGTAGTTGTGGGCTACCGCGACTTTGACGTTTTCCATGGAAACGTCGTACTCCCGGGCGATCTCCTTGGCTCTGCGTGAAAAGGCTTCATATCTGGCCTGACGGCCGGCCTCTTCGGAAGATATGCCCTGCTTTTCAGCGATGGCTGCGCAGTCATACACGTATACTTTGCAGTCCACGCCTGCGTCCAGGCACATCTTTTCAACGTAGGCCTGGTCCTCTTCAGCCGCGCCCGGGCGGAACTTGTGGTTCACGTGGACAACATGGATGTTCCAGCCTTCTTTATATGCCAGCTCTTCCAGCACATCAAAAAGGCACACCGAATCGGGGCCTCCTGAAAGGCCCACGATAATGTGCTCATCTTTCTCTATCAGTTTCCTCTGCCGTATGGTTTCGAGGATCGTCTGTTCTATCATATCTGTATCAAGCGTCTTTTCGCTACAGGGCCTGGATGCCGAAAAACCTCATTGCGTTTTCCTTCGTCCTGGCCGCTGTCTCTTCCAGCGTAAGACCCTTGATCTCACCAACCTTTCTTGCCGTATGGATCACATACGGTGATACGTTTCTCTTTCCTCTCAGAGGCTCCGGCGCCAGGAACGGCGCGTCGGTCTCCACAAGAAGGAAATCGATAGGGATGTCTTCCACGACTCCCACTGTCTTTTTGTTGTTCTTGTAAGTCACAGGTCCCGCGACGGAAAGAGTCGCTCCCAGTTTCACATACTGTTTTCCCGTTTCCCTGCTCCCCGAAAAACAATGGAGCAGCACGCGGGCGTCGTTTTCCGCTGATTTCCACGCCGGATCGTCGGGCACGGGCCTTTTGGGGAACCAGCTTTTTCTCTCTTCGGAAAAAGCCCCTTCCTCTTTGAGGATGTCCATGGTCTCCTTGTCCGCTTCCCGGGAATGGATGATGATGGGCATCTTCAGCTCGTTGGCCAGACGTATCTGCTTACGGAAGACTTCCCTCTGCACGTCTCTTTCGGAATGGTCATAGTAAAAGTCCAGTCCGATCTCGCCGATGGCCACGATCTTGTCTTTCTGGGCCAGTCCTTTTATCATGGCCAGCTCCGTGTCGCCCATATCCTTGGCTTCATGGGGATGGAACCCCACCGCGCCGTAGCACCAGGGCAGCTTTTGCACATGGCTGCATGTGAGCACGGAGGAAACCAGGTCGACAGCCACATCGCAGACGGCGTCCACATCGGAATGCTCTATGACGCTGATCAGCGCCATCCGCTCTTCTTCGGTATATCCGTCATGATTGATGTGTGTATGTGAATCAAAAAACATATTTCTTTCCCGTCAAATGACCTTACGTTACCGGATTGCCGTCGTCTGCTTCGGCAGTTACGAAAGCAAGGCCGTTCTTACCATTCAGGGCGTCATCCGCGAACAGGAGCATTCCCTTGGATTCCATGCCTCTCAGTTTTCTCGGAGCCAGGTTTGCGACTACTACAACCTTCTTGCCCACGCAGTCCTCCGGCTTGAAGTATTCCGCAACGCCTGAGATGACCTGTCTGGTCTCTGTGTCCATCTTAACCTGGAATACCAGCAGCTTGTCTGCCTTCGGATGTTTTTCCGCGGAAACGATGGTGCCCACTCTCAGATCAAGCTTGTCGAAATCGTCATATGTGATCTCGTCCTTCAGCTTCAGCGGAATGTTCTTTTCAGCGCCTGAGATCTGATCCAGTTCCTCCAGTTCCTTGTCGATATCCAGTCTCGGGAAGAGAGCCTCGCCCTTCTTCACCTCTTCACCGGACATCATCATGAACTCTCTGGCGTCGTCCCACTCGGGATCCGCGTACCAGAGTCCCAGCTGCTTCCTCATCTTCGTGGAAGTGGTGGGCATGAACGGGCTTATGAGTACAGATACTATGCGCAGTGACTCGGCAAGATTGTGAAGCACTGTATCCAGTCTCGGTTTGTCTTCTTCGTTCTTGGCAAGTATCCACGGCATGGTCTCGTCAATGTACTTGTTGGCGCGCCTTACAGCTACCCAGATGGATTCCAGAGCCAGGTTGAACTTGAAGTCTTCCATACGCTCCTCCACCTTGTCGATAGCTCCCGTAGCCGTGGCCTTCAGGTCGTCATCCAGAGCCTTCGCTTCCGGCTCTTCCGGCTCTACAGCGTCAGGCACTATGCCTCCGTTGTATTTTTCTATCATGGAAACAGTCCTGGAAAGCAGGTTTCCGAGGTCGTTTGCCAGGTCGTAGTTCATTCTCTTGAGCATTACCTCGTTGGTGTACACTCCGTCCTGTCCGAATGTGTATTCTCTCAGGAGGAAATACTTGAGGGCGTCCACTCCGTATCTTTCGATAAGGATCCTCGGGTCAACAACGTTGCCTTTGGACTTGGACATCTTTCCGCCTTCCAGCAGGAGCCATCCGTGGCCCAGTACTTTCTTCGGCAGGGGCTGGTCTATGGACATGAGCATAGCCGGCCAGATGATAGTGTGGAATCTTACGATCTCCTTGCCCACCAGATGAACGTCTACCGGCCAGTACTTCTCATACTCCGCCGGATCGTCCGGATATCCCAGAGTGGTGATATAGTTGGTGAGGGCGTCAAGCCATACGTATATGACGTGGCTCTCGTCAAGAGGCACCGGGATGCCCCAGTCGAAACTGGTCCTGGATATGCACAGGTCCTCAAGACCCTGCTCCAGGAAGGAGATCATCTCGTTGCGCCTGCTCTCAGGCTGGAGGAATTCCGGATTGTTCTTAAAGAGATCAAGCAGTCTGTCCTGATACTTTGATATCTCGAAGAAGTACGCATCCTCCGACGCTTTTTCCACCGGACGTCCGCAGTCGGGGCACTTGCCGTCCACCAGCTGGCTCTCTGTCCAGAAGGATTCGCACGGAGTGCAGTAAAGTCCTTCGTATTTTCCTTTATATATATCGCCCTTCTTATACATCTGCATGAAGATATCCTGGACTCTCTTTACATGACGGTCTTCTGTGGTCCTGATGAAGTCGTCGTACGATATCTCCATTGTCTTCCAGAGCTCTTTGGTATCCGCTACGATCTTGTCCACGTATTCTATCGGCGAAACTCCTTCTTTCTCCGCGATGGTCTGGATCTTCTGTCCGTGCTCGTCGGTACCGGTCTGGAATCTGACATCATAACCCTGAGCTCTCTTGAATCTGGCCATGGCGTCGGCCATGACTGTACAGTAAGTATGCCCGATATGCAGATTCGAGCTTGGGTAATAGATCGGTGTCGTGATGTAATAGGTTCCTTTTTCTTTTGACATTTTGTTCATTCCTTTCATATGTCCTGTCGAATGAGACAGGATCATTTTCTGAATTTTCCGCGGAACGTCTTCCGGCGCGCTGAAAGACCCGGTGTTCCGTGTCCTGTTCCGCGCATTTCCGCAATCTATAGGATACCACAAAACCCTTGTTAACTGCAATCGTAAAGACGTTGTATTTCTAATGAAATATCTTCCCGGAAAAAGCGTAAAATTTGTTGCTTTTTTGCTCTTTTTATACCCCTTTCTTCGTTGACTTTTTACCCGTTTTCAAGTATCATTTTAGTATAGAAAAAAGCATACGAAATTTTGATATAAATTCGGATAAACGGCTCGAATGTTTCTACCGCGGCGCCTTGTAGCAGCGACTATCAGAATCATAAACTGTCCCTGATTTACGTATCTGAAATAGAGACAGTTTTTTCTTTTCAAAGCGCCGGTAAAACGGCATCCGGGACCCGTCCATCACCCGCTGAAAGGTCCGAACATGCAAGCAATGGAAGATAAGATCCTGACTGAAGGCAAAGTCCTTCCCGGCGGGATACTGAAAGTAGGAAATTTTCTGAATCAGCAGATCGATACCGGTCTCTTAAGAGAGATCGGCCTTGAGATCGCAGATCTTTTCAAAGACGAAAAGCCAACAAAAATACTGACTATAGAATCAAGCGGCATCGCTCTTGCCGCGGCGGCGGGCATGGCCATGGATATTCCCATGGTATTCGCCAAAAAACACAAGAGCAGCAACGTGGACGGTCAGGTCTACACGGTCACCATACACTCCTTCACCCACGGCAACGATTATCAGGCTGTTGTCAGCCGGGATTATCTGACGGCGGAGGACCGGGTGCTCCTGGTGGATGACTTCCTGGCCAGCGGCAACGCCCTCGCGGGCCTTGTGGATCTCGTGGGACAGGCCGGCGCCGAAGTCGTAGGCGCGGCTGTGGCCATCGAGAAGAAATTCCAGGGCGGTGGCGAGGCTCTGAGGAAACAGGGGCTGCGCATCGAACCTCTGGCATGCATCGAAAGCATGTCCGACACAGGGGTCACATTCTGTCACTTATGATACGCTTTGCGTACTAAGGATATTTTCTTTTTTAATAACTTTTTGCAGGAGGGAAAAAATGAGAAAGAAAAGTTTGATTTGGTTATTGGTACTGGTAGTCGGCTGTTTCATGCTGCTTGCTGGTTGCGGCAGTGACGACAAAGATGCCGGTGACATCAAGGCTGGTTTCATCTGTCTCCACGATGAGAACTCAACTTACGACCTGAACTTCATCAACGGCGCTAAAGAAGCCTGCGAGAATCTCGGAGTTGACTATGAGATCAAGACAAACATCCCTGAAGGACAGGAATGCTATGACGCAGCTGCAGAGCTGGTAGACGCAGGCTGCGGAATCATCTTCGCTGACTCCTTCGGACATGAAGACTACATGATCCAGGCTGCCAAGGACTTCCCGGATGTACAGTTCTGTCACTCGACAGGAACCAAGGCTCACACAGAAGGAGTTGAAAACTATCACAATGCTTTCGCTTCCATCTATCAGGGCCGTTATCTGGCAGGCGTTGCAGCAGGCATGAAGCTCAACGAAATGATTGAAAACGGAGACATCAAAGCTGACGAAGCAAAGATCGGTTATGTAGGCGCATTCACATATGCCGAAGTAAAATCCGGTTACACTTCATTCTTCCTCGGCGCAAGGTCTGAATGTAAGACAGCTACGATGGAAGTTACCTTCACAGGTTCATGGTATGATGAAACTGCTGAAAAAGAAGCAGCTAACAAACTGATGGATCGCGACTGCGTACTCATCAGTCAGCACGCTGACTCCATGGGAGCTCCGACAGCATGTGAGAAGAGAGGCGTTCCTGATGTATCCTACAACGGAAGCACTGAGGAATCCTGCCCGAACACATTCATCATCTCCTCACGTATCGACTGGGCACCTTACTATGAATACGCTATCACAGCAGCAGGCAACGGCGAAGCCATCGACACTGACTGGACAGGCACACTGGAAACAGGTTCCGTACAGATCACAGATCTCGGCGGAAAAGCTCCGGCTGAAGGAACTGCTGACAGGCTCAAGGAAGTAGAAGAAGCACTGAAGTCAGGCGACACTCAGGTATTCGACACATCCTCTTTCACAGTAAAGGGCAAAGAGCTCGATTCCTACAAGGCTGACGTAGACACAGATCCTAAGTACAAGCCTGATACAGAAGTAATCAAGGACGGATATTTCCACGAATCAGAATACCGTTCAGCTCCTTACTTCGATCTGGACATCGACGGCATCAAACTGCTCGACACAGCATTTTAACTGACGCATAGAGACGAAGAGCTCCCGGCTTTCCGGGAGCCTCTTCATCTTGTATCACGAAAGGTTGCAACTGATATGGAAAA
The DNA here is from genome assembly GCA_017538845.1 of Bacillota bacterium. GTDB lineage: Bacteria > Bacillota > Clostridia > Peptostreptococcales > Anaerovoracaceae > RGIG7111. The sequence continues at coordinate 6,876 of JAFYIC010000091.1, forward strand.
AGGTCTCCCGGCAGTTTCCATGAGAAACATCACAAAGACCTTTGGCAGTGACGTCATCGCCAACGACAGTGTCGATCTGGACATTTACCGCGGCGAGATACTTTCACTGCTCGGCGAGAACGGAAGCGGAAAGACCACTCTCATGAACATGCTTTCCGGCATTTACTTCCCCGACAGCGGTCAGATATCCATTGACGGGAAAGAAGTGACTATCGCATCTCCAAAGGAAGCATATGAACTCGGCATAGGAATGATCCATCAACATTTTAAACTGGTGGATGTTTTTACTGCTGTGGAAAATGTCGTTCTCGGCCTGGAGGAAAAAGGCAAACTGGATCTCGACTCGGCGGCAAAGCGCATAAACGAGATCTGCGACACATACGGATTCGACGTGGATCCGAAACAGAAGATATATGACATGTCGGTTTCCCAGAAACAGACGGTAGAGATAGTAAAAGTCCTTTACCGGGGAGCCGATATACTGATCCTCGATGAACCTACAGCTGTACTGACGCCGCAGGAAACAGATAAACTGTTCGCTGTGCTCAGGAACATGAAGGAAGACGGAAAGGCCATCGTAATAATCACCCATAAGCTCCACGAAGTGGAAGCCATATCCGACCGGGTGGCCGTTCTCCGTAAAGGAAAGTTCATCGGAGATCTCGTGACCAAAGAAACAAACGCTCAGGAGATGACCAACATGATGATCGGTCATGCTGTTGAGCTGAACATAGACCGTCCCGAACCTATCGATCCCCGCCCCCGTATCCGGGTTGACGGGCTCACGGTCAGGACTCAGGACGATATACTTAAACTGGACGACGTGTCCTTCACCGCGTGCAGCGGGGAGATCCTCGGTATCGCAGGTATCTCCGGCTGCGGTCAGAAGGAACTGCTGGAAGCCATCGCGGGCCTTCAGCCAATAGAGTCCGGCTCTATTTCCTATGTGCAGGATGACGGAAGCTATGAATCCCTTATCGGCAAGGATCCCCTGGAGATCGCCGCTATGGGCGTTTCTCTTTCCTTCGTCCCTGAAGACAGACTGGGAATGGGTCTTGTGGCGAATATGGACCTTACAGATAACATGATGCTCAGGTCCTTCAGGCGGGGACGCTCCGTATTCACGGACAGAAAGACGCCGAAGAATCTGGCAGAAAAGGTAGTTGACGAACTGGACGTCATCACCCCCGGCGTAAGCACACCGGTCCGGAAACTGTCCGGCGGTAACGTACAGAAGGTGCTGGTAGGCCGTGAGATTTCATCCGCGCCTACGGTACTTCTCTCAGCATACGTAGTCCGGGGTCTGGACATCAATTCGTCCTACACCATATATGACCTTATAAATCAGCAGAAGAAAAACGGCGTGGCCGTCATCTACGCCGGCGAAGATCTGGACGTACTTCTTGAACTCTGCGACCGCATACTGGTCCTCTGCGACGGAAAAGTCAGCGGCATCGTGGACGGAAGGCTGGCTGAAAAGCACCAGATCGGAAGAATGATGACAAGTCTGGGAGGTGATGAACTTGGATAAAAACAAATCACCGCTCATTCACATAACCAAGCGCTCGGACATCCCGTGGCAGAGGGCATGGCTCATCAGGCTGTTCGCCCTTGTGCTGGCATTCGTGGTATGTGCCATAGTGACCACCCTGCTTACAGGGCTTGATCCTTTAAGCGTATATCAGAGCATGTTCGACGGGGCATTCGGAAGCGAGCGTAAAGTCTGGATACTGGGCAAGGAACTTGCCATACTCCTTTGCGTGTCCCTGGGTCTGACACCGGCCTTCAAGATGAAGTTCTGGAACCTGGGCGGTGAAGGACAGGTGCTCATAGGCGCCCTGGCCACCGCTGCGGTAATGCTTTATCTGGGCGAGAGGCTGCCCGGACCGCTCCTCATGATCGTGATGTTCATCGGAGCCGTGGGAGCCGGAGCCATCTGGGCTGCGATACCGGCTTTCTTCAAGGCAAGATGGAACACCAACGAGACCCTTTTCACGCTGATGATGAACTACGTGGCCATACAGCTGGTGGCCTTCTTCGTCATAGTATGGGAGGTACCCAAAGGCTCCGGTAAAGTCGGAGTCATCAATCAGACTTCAATGGCCGGGTGGCTGCCTACCATCGGCGGTCAGAAATATCTTCTGATCATACTCGTGGTAGCCGTGATAACCGTGGCCATGCACATATATCTCAAGTACAGCAAGCACGGATATGAGATCTCCGTCGTGGGCGAAAGCGTCAACACCGCCCGCTACGTTGGGATCAAGACCGGAAAGGTCATAGTCCGTACCCTGCTGGTATCAGGCGCTATCTGCGGCCTGGCCGGATGGCTGATGGTGGCCGGATCCGACCACACCATAACCACCACCCTGGCCGGAGGCAGAGGTTTCCTGGGAATCATGGTTTCCTGGCTGGCACAGTTCAGTCCTTTCGCCATGATCGCCACCAGCTTCCTGCTTACCTTCATGGCAAGAGGCGCCAGCGAGATATCGACAGCCTTCCAGCTGAACCATTCATTCGCGGACATCATGACAGGCATAATCCTGTTCTTCGTCATAGGCTGTGAATTCTTCATACATTACAAAGTGCATTTCAGAACGAAAGAGGGAAAGGAGATAGTGGACCATGTTTGATTTAATATCCTTCATACCGAGAGCTGTCGTCCAGAGCGTTCCTCTTCTTCTGGGCTGTACAGGTGAAACGATCTCGGAAAAATCGGGAAGTCTGAACCTGGGTATTCCGGGCGTCATGTACGTAGGCGCCATCTCCGGCGTAATAGCTTCGTTCTTCTATGAACAGAGCTGCGGCGGACAGGTCAACCCTGCGCTTGCAATCATATTCCCGCTCCTGGCGTGCCTCTTCGGCTCGCTGCTGATGGGCCTGCTGTTCTGCTTCCTGACTGTAACTTTAAGGGTTAACCAGAACGTAGTGGGACTTGCGATGACCACCTTCGGTATAGGCTTCGGAAACTTCTTCGGCGGATCGCTTATAAAGCTCACCGATTCGGAAGTTCCTTCCATCGCCCTGTCAGCCACCAGCCATTGCTTCAGTAAGGCTCTGCCTTTCGCTGACGATCTGGGCTGGTTCGGAAAGATATTCCTTTCCTACGGATTCCTGACGTACGTGGCTATCGCCATCGCTCTGGTCACCGCATACATACTGAAGAAGACCCGCACGGGACTTCACATCAGGGCCATCGGCGAAAACCCGGCAACTGCGGACGCCGCGGGAATAAATATAACGAAGTATAAATATCTGTCAGTATGCATCGGCTGTATGATAGCCGGTCTCGGCGGACTGTACTACGTAATGGACTACGCCAGCGGCGTATGGTCCAACGATGCTTTCGGCGACAGAGGATGGCTGGCCATCGCTCTGGTAATCTTCACGCTGTGGAGACCGAACATCGCCATATTCGGCTCACTGCTGTTCGCAGGGCTCTACATCCTTTACCTGTTCGTTCCGACCGGCGGCAACATGGCAGTCAAGGAACTGTACAAGATGCTGCCTTACGTGGTAACGATCATCGTGCTGGTGGTTACCGGCATGAGAAACAAGCGGGAGAATCAGCCGCCCGAGGCACTGGGTCTGCCGTACTTCAGAGAAGACCGGTAGGGGCAATCTGCCCTTTCGCGTCTTTAAAAAACGCGGCGCAGCTGACAAAGAGAAAACGATTTTACTCTGCCCGCCTCAAACGGCGGGCGGACGGATATATACGGAGGCTCTCATATGAAATACAACATAGCGGTAGTGCCCGGCGACGGGATAGGCCCGGAGGTCATAGGCGAGACCCTGAAGGTCCTGGACCGCATCGGTGAAAAATACGGACACGAATTCAATTACACGAAAGTCCTTGCCGGCGGATGCGCCATCGACGAGAAAGGCGAACCTCTTCCGGAAGAGACCGTGAAAATATGCAAGGAAAGCGACGCGGTGCTTCTCGGCGCTGTCGGCGGCTGGAAATGGGACACCCTGCCCGGAGACCAAAGGCCTGAAATGGCTCTCTTAGGTCTGAGAAAGCAGCTTGGTCTCTTCGCGAATCTGAGACCTGCACTGCTTTTCGATGAACTGGCGGCGGCATGTCCCCTGAAAGCTGAAATCGTTTCCGGCGGTCTTGACCTGGTGGTAGTCAGGGAGCTGACCGGCGGCATATACTTCGGCGAAAGAGGACATAAACAGACCGATATGGGCGAAGCCGCCTACGACGTGGAACAGTACTCGGTCGGCGAGATAACGCGTATCGCGGAAGTGGCCTTCGACATGGCCATGAAGAGAAACAAAAAGGTCACCAGCGTGGACAAAGCCAACGTGCTGGAAAGTTCCCGCCTCTGGAGAAAGACCGTGACAGAGGTTGCCGAAAAATATCCTGAAGTAACACTGGAACACCTCTACGTTGACAATGCGGTGATGCAGATCATCCGCGACCCGAAGCAGTTCGACGTGATCGTCACCAGCAACATATTCGGCGACATCCTTTCTGACGGGGCAAGTCAGGTGACGGGCTCCATAGGAATGCTGCCTTCGGCAAGCCTTGCCACCGGAAACTTCGGCATGTACGAACCGGTACACGGAAGCGCTCCGGATCTGGCGGGCACAGACAAAGCCAACCCGATGGCCACTATCCTTTCGGCGGCCATGATGCTCAGATACACCTTCGGACTCCTGGAGGAAGCCGATGCCATAGAAAACGCGGTGAAGAAAGTCCTGGCAGACAAATACAGGACTCCCGACATCATGCTCAACGAAAAAGATCCCGCCTCCTGCAAAGAGATCGGGACTAAAGAAGCCGGGGATCTTATCGCCGCGAATATATGACCGGCAAAGCATAATACATAAAAAGACCGGGGCGACCCGGTCTTTTTCGTTATATCAAAATCTTTCTTTCATGCAA
>JAFYIC010000092.1 GCA_017538845.1 Bacillota bacterium
CTGGGTCTTGACGAGGAGACCAACTGGGACGGAATGGCCTATTACCTCAGCAAAGAAAAGGCACCCGATTTCGGGTTCACCCCCGACAGCGAGTTCCCGGCCATACACGGGGAAATGGGAATACTCATCTTTGACATAGCAAAGAAGCTGAATCCGCCTAAGGACAAGGGCCTTGAACTTCACAGCCTGAAAGGCGGTCAGGCGCCCAACATGGTGCCGGACAGCGCCAGGGCGGTGCTTTTCGACAGCGACGCCCAGGCATACGAGATGATCAAGGCGACAGTGGCTTCTTTCCGCGACGCGAAGAAGGAAAAAGAACCGGCTTTCGGAGACGGCAGAGCTGAGATCCACTGCAAGGGCGTAGGCAAGAGCCTGGAGATAACCGTAAAGGGCATCTCGGCTCACGGATCCACACCGGAATGCGGACTCAACGCCATTTCCGTGATGATGGAACTTCTGGGAAAACTCAATTTCGTCAGCGACGACGTGACGGATTTCATAGATTTCTACAACAGGCGCATCGGATATGAGTTCGACGCGAAGAAACTGGGTGCGGATTTCGAAGACGAGGTCTCCGGCGGCACGGTGCTCAATGCGGGGACAGTTGAACTGGACAAAAAGGCGATAAAGCTGGGCACCAACATCAGATATCCGGTCACTTTCACATCAGATGAGATATATGAAGCGATAATGCCGGCGCTGGATGAATACGATTTGGGGCTTGTAAAAGGAAAATGCGAAGAGCCCATATTCATACCGGCAGACGACCCGTTCATAGTGACGCTGATGGACATTTACCGTGAGTACACGGGAGACAAGGATAGCGAAGCCGTGGTAAGCGGCGGCGGCACCTATGCCCGCATGTTCAATAACTGCGTGGCCTTTGGAGCCCAGTTCCCGGGAGAGCCGGACACGATGCACCAGAAGAACGAATACATCGACCTGGAGAGCCTCTGGAAGATGACGAAGATATATGCAGACGCCATATATCGTCTGACGAAGGAAGAAACAAAAGACCAGGCTGAAGAGGAATAGAGCACAGGGAAGGAGTGAAGGAAAATGATATTTGACACTCTGAAAAAGTATATGACCCCTATGGACATGAGGGAAAGCGCTTCGAACCGGATAGATGATATCGAAGCGTTCATAGTCAGGATGACAGACCGGGCGGCAGAGAACTACGAGAAAAGGCAGTTCGAAGAGGCTTTCGGCCTTCCGGAAAAGCCGGACATAGAACGGCTCAAGTCGCTGATCGCCACTTTCAGCATGATATCGATACTGGCGATATACTCACAGCTGACGTCCAGGCCGGACATAAATGAAGTCGAGGCGGAACTCAGAAGCAGACTGGCGGAAAAGTTTGAGCCGGTGCTTTCCAAAGAAGACGAAGAAGTGATGGCCAAAGAAGCCTTCCTGGGAATAGTAAACAATCTGGATTTCCAGGAGAGTTCCGGTATGGTATGCGACGGTTTCTACGGTGATTTGCTTGAGCACCTTACGGAAGAAGACTATATCAAAAAACTCGGACCGTATCTTGACAGGCTGCTTGCCGCGGTCTATAAGGACTGCCACGCATTCCTGGAAAACATAAAAGTTATATAAGCCGGAAAAACAGCAGTAAAATAAAAACGCCCTTTGCGTAAAGGGCGTTTTGTTATATTCAGATCTTTACTGTGGATCCCGCAGACCGAACTCAACGAGCTTGTTGAAAAGCTGGCGGCGCGATATGCTCAGGATCTGCGCCACCTTTTCCATATCGTCGGGATACTGCTTCAGGAGATAGGATATATAGTCCTTTTCCATCTGCTTTCTGAAGTCGCGAAGAGATCTTTCGTCCTCAAAGTACGATACATGACCATCGGATTCGCCGGTATCGCTGAAGACGGGCGATTCATATCCGCCGTTTTCATCGATTGGGACTGCGCCGCTGCCCGGCAGCGCGTGATCCTGCACGACTCCGCCCTCAGACAGTATCACCATACGGTCAATGATGTTTTTCATTTCGCGCACATTGCCCGGATAATCGTAATTCAGAAGGAAATCCTTTACTTTCGTGGGGATCCTTTTTATTGTCTTCTGGGTTTCCGCCTGAGCTTTTTCCAGGAAATACGGGATGAGCAGCGGGATGTCCTCGCGGCGTTCGCGAAGAGGCGGGATGGTTATGATCACAGTGCTGAGCCTGTAATACAGGTCCTCACGGAAGGTTCCCTGCTTCATTGCTTCCTCAAGGTCCGTGTTGGTAGCCGTTATAAGGCGGAAATCGATATTTACCGGAGTGGTGCTGCCCAGACGGTAAATGGTTTTTTCCTCTATGGCCTTCAGCAGCTTTGCCTGGAATTCCATCGGGACGTCGCCTATCTCATCAAGAAACAGAGTCCCGCCGCCGGCGGCTTCGAACAATCCCTGACGGGCTTTATCCGCGCCGGTGAAGGCGCCTTTTTCGTGACCGAAGAGTTCCGATTCCAGCAGTGACGCCGAAAGGGTGTGGCAGTTCAGGTCGACGAAAGCCGCGTCCTTCCTGCTGCTGCAGTTATGGATATATTTCGCAAAGACTTCCTTTCCTGTGCCGGATTCTCCGGTGATGAGTATATTGACGTCTTTTTCGCCGGCCTTTTCAGCTATATCCAGAGCGTGTCTGAAAGCGGCGTTGTTGGTTTCAAGCATGTATTCGCCGGATGCTTTGACAGAGCCTGCCGCGCTTTGCCCGCTGTTCAGCACTTTTTCTTTTATCTCATCCACTTCGTTGAGAAGTTCTTTCGGATCGTCGCCCTTTGTAACGTAATTGTAGGCGCCCTTTCTCATGCAGGCCACTGCCAGCTCCACAGAGCTGCAGGCGGTGAGCATGATGACTTCCAGAGTTGGATACTTTTCTTTTGCCTTTTCGAGCAGTTCCTCCCCGTCCATTTCCGGCATCAGAAGATCGGATATCAGAAGGTCGTACTGACCGTTTTTTTCATCCAGTTTAGCCAGAGCGTCTTTAGCCCTGTAGCAGCCGTCAACGAGATGGCCCTTTACCCCGAGCAGAGTCCTGATAACGTCGCAATATGCTTTTTCGTCATCCACTACCAGTATTTCCAGCTGATCGTTTTTCATCCTGAAAGCTCCTTTCGTGCTGCCGACTATATTGACGGTCTTTGATCGGGGAGGGTCATGGTAAATGTGGTACCTTCTCCCACGGTGCTTTCGGCGGTTATCGTGCCGCCCATCTTCTGCACTTCGTTATATACGATATAAAGGCCGAGACCGCTCCCGCCTTCGTGTAATTTTGTTGTAAAGAAGGGATTGAAAATATCCTTCAGTATGTCTTCCGGTATCCCGGATCCGTTATCTGATACTTTGATGATAACATCCTGTCCCGTCCAGGTGCAAATAACGTCTATAATGCCGGATTCTTCGATGGCGTCAGCGGCATTGGCGATAAGATTCACGAGAACC
>JAFYIC010000015.1 GCA_017538845.1 Bacillota bacterium
GGGATCCTATTCTGACACTGTGCCGAAATACCCCTTTTTTATCCGTAAACACGGATATCTTTAAAATCCAATACCAGGTTAAATAATACTCTTTTTGCTGTGTTTCGTCAAATTATCAGGCCCGTTTCTCCCCTTTCGGCTTCCACAGGTTCATGATCAGTATGGAAAGCACCACCAGCGCCATACCCGTGAATCCGACAGGGCCCTGAGCTTCGTGGAAATACACTATTCCTATGAAAGCCGCAACTATAGTCTCAATCGATGCGAAAACCGGCACCTTTGACGCTTCTTTGGCTTTGCTCAGCCCTTTGAAATAGAAGAAATATGAACCTACAGTAGAAACCAGCCCGTAAAGCAGTGAAAGCACGATAATTCTGCCGGTAAGCAGCGTATCCGCGTATTCCCACGGTTTGGCGATAAACACCATGAATATGGTCCCGGCAACGAAGCTGTAAAACACTACTGCAAGAGGATCATATTTTCCGGATGCGACCTTCCCGATAATAGTTGTCAGACTATACAGAAAACCGGCGCAGACTCCCGCCAGCACCCCGACGAAGTTGAACCGGAATGACGATACGTCTCCTCCTGTTATTGTCAGCAGGCAGCCGAATATATTCAGCAGTATGGCCGCTATCTTGTTGACTCCTATCTTCTCCTTGAAAAAGATCCTGGACAGGATGCACACGAATACCGGAGCCGTGTAAAGAAGCATGACCGCCGTAGATACTCCGAGGAATTTGATAGACTGGGTATATGCCAGATTGAAAAGGCCCTGGCACATAACGCCCAGTACGGCGCAGTATATTACGCCTTTCAGATCTATCCTGAACGCCTTCGGTCCTGAGGCGAGCAGTATCACCGGCACCATAAGTATGGCTCCTGCTCCCGTCCTTAAGACCGGGATTACTTTTGCAGAAGCCCCCGCATCCATGAGAAGGGTCACAAAAAGGCCGATAAATCCCCAGAGGACACCGGCCATAAGTACCATTCCGTAACCGCTTCGCGAGTTCTTTTCAATTGTTACAGGGTCATTTCCCATTTACTGCTCCTGCTATTTCAGAATAAAGTCGTCTATCGCCTCAGCATCTCTCAGTCCTTTATAGTAAAGGATTATCTGATTATCCATGTTACGGGTCAGAGTCTTGCTCTTGCCTATTGTGTCAGGCGCAAGAATAAGTAATTTGCCCTCTTTCTCAAGCTGTTTCGCAAGATCCAGAGAAACGTTGTAACGCCTGTATCTCGTCGCCATTCCTCTGGCCGCATCAGGATACTTTCTCCTGATGAAACGCGCCAGTCTGGCGTCTCTCTTCTTTGGTCTGTAATAGTCCCTGGGACGCGTTAGTATGAGCACTATTTTATCGCATCCGTCCTCGAACGCCTTCTGGATAGGCACAGGATCGCTGAGGGCGCCGTCAAAATACCTGTGTTCCCCGATTGGATAAGGTCTGTTGGCAACAGGCACGCAGCAGGAAGCCTTGATTATATCGTAATTATCCTGCGAAACGTCGTCCTTGGTGAAATAAACGGGTTTGCCAGTGTCAGCGTCAGTCGCCACGATGCACATCTGTTTATCCGACGATTCCAATGCAGGATAGTCCAGCGGGTTCTCTCCGTCGGAATTGCTCAGGGTTCCGTATATATAATCGAGGTTTACATAAGATTTGTTTCTGATAAGTTCTCTGAAGCTCATGTATTCCTTGCGGAAAGCATAGTCTGTATAGAAATCAAAGCATCTCCCCCGCTGTCCGGCGATATATGTGATCACATTCGCCGCTCCGGCAGACACGCCCCCACAGTAATCGAAATCTATTCCTTTTTCCAGACAGTGCTCGAACACGCCTGCGCCGTATATGCCGCGCAGACCGCCGCCTGTATCTATTATGCCTATCATATTATGCCTCTCCGACCGTCTATTTTATCTTGTCAAAAGCCTGTTTGATATCTGCGAGTATATCGTCGATATCCTCAAGTCCTACTGAAAGCCTGATCATTCCCGGCTCGATGCCTGCGGCGATCAGCTGCTCATCTGTCAGCTGTCTGTGAGTCTCGCTTGCAGGATGAAGCACGCAAGTGCGTATATCCGCTACGTGTACTTCATTTGACGCCATCTTCAGGGAATCCATCCAGTTCATGGCCTTTTCCTTGCCGCCCTTCATTACAAAGGAAATAACTCCGCTGCAGCCCTTGAGGTATTTCTTTCCAAGTTCGTACCCCGGATCGTCTTCAAGGCCCGGATACGTGATGCTCTCTACCATATCGTTGTTCTTCAGATACTCCGCAACGATCATGGCGTTTTCGCAGTATTTCTTCATGCGTACGTCCAGCGTTTCAAGACCCAGGTTGAGCAGAAATGCGGAATGTGCCGCAGGATATACTCCGAAGTCTCTCATAAGCTGCATTCTCGCCTTCACGATGTATGCTGCCTTTCCGTAAGTTTCCGTATATACGATTCCGTGATATGACTCATCCGGTTTGGTAAGTCCAGGGAAGTTTCCGGAATGCCAGTCGAAATTGCCGCTGTCAACTATGACTCCGCCGCCCTGCACCGCGTGACCGTCCATGTACTTTGTAGTCGAATGTATTACGATGTCAGCACCGAAATCGATCGGTTTGCAGAGTACCGGCGTAGCGAATGTATTGTCTATAATAAGAGGAACATTGTGATCATGCGCAAGTTTTGCGAATCTTTCGATATCGAATACCGTGAGAGCCGGATTGGCTATGGTCTCTCCGAATACCAGCTTTGTGTTTGGCTTGAAAGCCTTTGCTATCTCTTCATCGCTGGCGTCTTTGTCCACCCAGATGCATTCGATACCCAGTTTCTTCAGGGTGAATGAGAATAGATTCACTGTACCGCCGTAGATTTCGGTGGTGCTGATGAAACTGTCCCCTGCGTCGCAGAGATTAAGTACTGAAAGAAGGCTCGCTGCCTGGCCTGAAGATGTACACATAGCCCCTACTCCACCTTCCAGATCCGCTATCTTTTCCTCGACGGCCATAACCGTAGGATTTGCAAATCTTGAATAGATGAGAGACTTGGTTGGTTCGTCAAATACTGAAGCTACTTCAGCGGTCGTGTCGTACACGTAAGTGGTGCTCTGTACTATCGGAACTACTCTCGGTTCGGAATTCTTCGGTGTGTAACCTGAATGCAGGCATTTCGTTGCGTCTTTCATTTTGATCCTCCGTAATATCGTTTGAATTTATGTATTGAAACGGCCCTTTTGCCGAGCCGATATTTACCCTAATATACTATAAGAAAAACAGCCTTAATGCAAGTTGAGGGAGTCCCTTAAATAATCAAAAAAGTATTCACTTGAAACATGCGGTTTTATCCCTTATAATTGTTTTGCGAAAAAGAAAAGCCGCAGGATGCGCGGCAAGCAGAAATCATATCGGGGAGTGGCGCAGTTTGGTAGCGCACTTGACTGGGGGTCAAGTGGCCGCAGGTTCAAATCCTGTCTCTCCGACCATAATAAAACCGCTGCAGCACATGACTGCAGCGGCTTTGTTTTTACCTATTTGCAGGAGCCGTGACCGCATCCGTGCTGACCGCACTCGCCTCCTGAGTGCTGCTCATGATGATCGCACTTGATGTCGGGATCATAATCCAGTTCACCTTTTATGAGAGCCTTTACAGCCTCGTCTGCGCTTCCCTGGACGCCTCCATAGAGTTTTATTTCCTTTTCAGCAAGTGCGTTCTGAGCACCTCCGCCTATACCGCCGCATATGAGCGCATCGATTTCAAAATGCTTAAGGAGTGTTGCCAGTGCTCCGTGCCCGTTTCCGTTTGTTCCTACAACTCTGCAGGAAACAACCTTGTCGTCTTCGATCTCATACACCTTAAACTGGCTTGTATGACCGAAATGCTGAAAAATATTACCGTCTTCGTAAGTTACTGCTACTTTCATCGTTTACCTCCATTTAAAGTCTGTGTACTCTCGCAATATCTTCTTCGCTTATCTCATTGGGCTCATGGGATTCACCGGGCATACCAAGTGAAAGAGCCCCTACTATCCTGTATTTTTCGGGTATATCAAGTATCTTCCTGACATTGTCCTCTGCCATGCCCCCGTCTTTATCGAACCGCAGATGATACTGGGTCCAGCAGCATCCTACGCCTACGGAGCATGCCGTGAGATCCATATATGCCAGGGAAATGGATCCGTCTTCTATCCATGTGTCTGCCTTTTCGCTGTCCGTGGCCACAACTATGGCTGTGTCACAGTCAGCAAGCATCCTCGCGCCCATAGCCTTGGCTTCCGATAATGCTTTCAGCAGTTCTTTATCCCGGACTACATAGTATTCGCATGGCTTGAATCCCCTGCTGCTGGGAGCCATGAGCCCTGCGTTTATTATCTCTTCTATGCTTTCATCGGGTATCCTCTCTCCGGTATATCTTCTTGTACTTCTGCGTTTGATTATTGCGTCTTTTAATTCCATATCGCGTTCCTCCGTCCTTGAAAAATCGCCCTTCATATATTATCATATTTTGGTAACACTTTAAAGAAATCAGAGGACGGCAGATGCAGAGCGGCAGAGAAATATTCTTAAAAGGAATGAGAGACGGCATACCTATCGGCATAGGTTATTTTGCCGTTGCTTTTTCTCTGGGCATAATCGCGAAAAAATGCGGATTCACCGCCATTCAGGGATTCTTTTCCAGCCTGTCCACCTACGCCTCTGCTGGTCAGTACATCGGCTTCACTCTTTATGCGGCCGACGCGGCCCTGTTCCAGCTTATCATAATGACCGTCATTACAAACGCCCGTTACCTGCTCATGGGTTTCGCCCTTAACCAGCGGATACCCGAAGGTACCGGCAGGTTCAAAAGATTTCTTATCGGGCTTACCATAACCGACGAGATATTCGGCATAACCATTGCCAGAGAAGGCCCGGTAGTTCCGCCATACGGTCTTGGGGCTGTTCTTACAGCCGTGCCAATGTGGAGTCTCGGAACGGCTCTTGGAATATATATGGGCAACGTGCTTCCTCTCAACGTGGTAAGCGCACTCAGCGTAGCCCTTTTCGGCATGTTCCTTGCCGTGATAATCCCGCCTGCAAAGAAA
>JAFYIC010000093.1 GCA_017538845.1 Bacillota bacterium
CGCTCATAGTAGCTATGTTATAAAGGGGCGCCGGCGAAAGCGGATCGTTGGGATTCTCGCTCTGTACCTTTTCCCAGTCTTTTGCCGATATGCCACCGGAAAATTTGTTCGGGTCGTAGGCGGGATAACTGGCCATGGCCAGCACGTTTCCTGTCTTTACATCTATGGCTACCGCAGCTCCCGATCTGCAGTGGGAATAGTGCCTGGAATATGTGAAACTGCCATATTTGCTCTTGAAGGTGCCGCCCTTTCTGGTGCATTCGATGCCCCGCTTCAGAGCGTCTTCAAGATCCTTCTGAAGATCCAGATCAAGAGTAAGATAAAGGTCCTTTCCCTTTACCGGATCCGTCTGGCTGATGACACTGGTCACGTTGCCCCGCGAATCCACCTGCACTTTCTTCACGCCGTCTTTGCCGTGGAGCACGTCCTCATATGAAGCCTCCACTCCGTTTCTGCCGATCAGATCCGTACTCTGATATCCCTTCTTGATGTACTCAGACTTTTCACTTTCCGAAATGGCTCCCATGTAGCCCAGTATATGTGCCGCTGTCTTGCCGCCCGGGTAGTATCTTCTCGTTTCCGTGGCCACTTCCACATTGCTGAAATTCTCGCTTTCCTCCTCGATCCGGACGATAGTCATTTTTGAAACATTCTGCGCTACTGTAACGGGCATGTAGGACATATATCCCATGCTTTTGAGTTCATTGCGCACTACCATGATCTCCCGCGCTTTTCTGTCACTGAGAGATTTGTCGATCTCCATCTGTTCCCGTATCTCACGGAAAGCTTTCTTCGCCGAAAGGCCCTTGTCGAGACCGTACTTTTCCATGAAGGCGTCTTTTTCCACGTCAGCCGTGTATTCCATCCTTGCCACGGTTATCTCCGGATATTTGTTGTATTTGTTCTGGAGCTCCTTCTGGGCCTGGACGTCCGTCAGGTCGCTGCCTATGTTATATGTCTTTCTGAGATGAGCAAAAGCTTCCTTGGCCGAGTAATCATAGGGAATATTCTCCGACTTCTGCCACTTTCTCCTGTCCTTTTCGTAGGTGTAGTAGTATTTGCCGGAGTCCGATATCTTAATGGGGAAATTGTCGTAGTATTTATCGCCGTTAGTTTCGAAAATGGCCAAAAGCCTTGAAATCTGGTCATTGAGAGTCTTCGCGTCGGCCTTTCCCCTGTTGATATTCACGGAGAAAGTGTGCTTGTTTCCCGCAAGGACTTTGCCGTTTCTGTCCAGGATCTCACCCCTCGGCGCAGCAGTATATATCTCTTTTGTGCTGTTGTTTTCAGCAGCCTCGGACCACTTGTCCTCCTGCAATACAGTCAGCACAAAAAGCCTGATGATGAGGATCAGCATCAGGATGCCTATGAATACCAAAAGCGGCATATATCTGGTTTCTTCGGCTTTTCTCATAGGTAATACCTGCTCTTTTTCTTTCTCTTTCTGTACTTCATGACTACGAAGAACGCGACGAGTCCGATGATCAGATCATATATGATCAGGACAGGCAGGTTCTTAAGCATAAGCATCAGAGATCCTTCCGCCGGACTTACTGCGTAAATGATCCACTGCACCAGGCTGCAGAGCAGCGTCCCTGCCGCAAGCACTCCTGCCAGCGGAAGCGGGTTTTCCCTGTTGAAAAACCTGCTTGCAAACATGACCGCAATACCTGTCAGAAGCATCGACAGAGCGTAAATCCCCACATACGGGGAAAGCAGCAGATCATGGAGAAGCGCAAATGCCGTGCCGCATATGATCACCGGATAGCAGTCCGTGTACATGTAGCACAAAACTATGGTCAGGACCAGTATCAGGTCGGGACCGGTGCCCATTACCGCTATGTTGTTCGCAAAAGTTATCTGGAGTAAAAACGCAGCCGCGTATGCAATGATAATGTTCCGTATACTCATATTATCACCGCCACTATGCCGGCAGAGAAGAATTCCTCATCAGGTTCAACTGTGATCTCTTTGTTCTGCGTATTCGTATTGAAATCAACTTTTGTTACGGTTCCTATGGTAAGCCCTCCCGGGTAATCCCCGATACCGGACGTGACGATCTTATCGCCTTTCTTTACGTCTGCTTTCACCTCGAACATATATCCCGAAAGGCCCGATTCGCCGTCGCCGCTTACGATGCCCATGGTCTTGCGGTCTCTGGCAAGTCTGAAGCTTACCTTGCTGTTTTCATTGATTATGGATCTTACTTTCGCCCATCCGCGTCCGGCCTCATCTACTCTTCCTATCAGACCGCCGCTGCAGAGCACCGCGTCGCCTTTCTTTATCCCGGCTTCCGTACCCTTGTTCACAGTGAACACGTTCATCCACCCGGAACTGTCCATAGCCGCTATATCGCAGGTCACCGCGTCGCTGTGTTTCAGTTCGTCATGCGACAGGAACTCTCGGAGCTTTTTAAGTTCTGCGTACTCGTCCTTTTCCAGCCTGAGATCGCTGTTTTCCTTCTTAAGGTCGCTGATCTGCTTTTTCAGATCTTTGTTTTCCTTGAGGACGTCTTTGTACTCAAATATACCCCTGAATCCGTCTTTGATGCCGTTTGCCGCGAATTTCAGAGGTTTTGTTACTGTTGAAACAGCCGTATTTATTGCTTTTCCTACCGGTGATGAATCGCCTGCGCCGGCAAAGGAGCCGGCTATAACGAACAGCAGCGCCACTATTATAACGATAATGACCGTTGCCGCCTTATGCGTCCTGATCCACTTCATATATCATCCCGCCCCGAAAAAAATTATCTGTACTTGGCCTTGGCGTAAAGCTTGAGTTTTTCAACATCCTCGAGGCTTTTACCTGTTCCCAGAGCCACCGCTTCGAAGGCGTTTTCAGCGACACTGACTTCCATTCCTGTCTTCTGCTCTATGAGCTTGTCAAGATTCTTTATGAGACCGCCGCCGCCGGAAAGCACCATTCCGTGTTCTGCAATGTCAGCCGCCACTTCAGGAGGCGCCTTCTCTATAGTTCCCTTTATGGCATCCACGACCATATCCATGGATTCTCTGAGTGCTTCTTCCATATCCTGATTGGTGACCTCTATTGTCTTCGGAAGTCCTGATACTGCGTCTCTTCCGCTGGCATGGGCCGTTTCCAATATCGGCTTGCCCTTTTCGTCCTTGTCCACGATGGCGCAGCCTATCTCTATTTTGAGATTCTCTGCGGTCTTCTCACCTATGAGCAGGCCGTATTTTTTCCTCATATACTGGAGAACAGCGTCGTTGAACCTGTCTCCCGCGTAACGGAGCGAAGTGCTTGTAACTATGCCGCCCAGAGCAACGATTGCTATATCCGACGTACCTCCGCCTATATCAGCAACCATGCTGGCACTTGATGAATCAACGTCAAGGCCCGCGCCGATAGCCGCCGCCATAGGTTCGTCAAGTATATACACTTCCTTTGCGCCCATCTGACGCACTACTTCTTCAACAGCACGTTTTTCCACTTCCGTAACGCCGCTGGGTACGCCGACTACGACTCTGAGCGAAAGTTTCTTTTCGTTCACCGCTCTTGTGATGAACTGCTTCAGCATCTCAGCCGTCATGTCAAAGTCGGAAATAACGCCGTCTTTCAGCGGTCTTACTACTGACAGTACCGCCGGGGCTTTTCCGATCATTTCCTTGGCCGGTGCTCCCGTTGCCACCACGTTGCCGTTTCTGTTGTCGACAGCTATTACGGTCGGCTCATTGAGCACTATCCCCTGATCCTTTATGTAAATCAGAGTATTGGCCGTTCCAAGGTCGATACCCATGTCTTTTGTGAAAAAATTGAATGCCATTTGCTTTCCTCCATTGCTTATCTCTTCAGTCAGAACAGGCCTTCACGCCTGAGACTGACAAATATCCCGTCTCCGATAATTATGTGATCCAGCACGTTTATCCCCAGTATTTTCCCCGCTTCCGAAAGCCTGCTGGTAGTCACTATGTCTTCTTTACTCGGCTCCGGATCGCCGCTGGGATGGTTGTGTACCAGTATCACTGCCGCAGCGCTTCTCCTCACCGCCGGGCTGAACACCTCTCTCGGGTGCACCACCGCGGAGCACAGGTCACCCACGGCGATATTCTCATTTTGTATCACTTCGCCCTTGGCGTTCACCATGAGCACGTTGAAATGCTCCTTCCTGTAATAGCGCATATCCTCCATGAATATTCCCGCTATCTCCGAAGCGCTGGTGATCTTTGGCCGTATCTCCTTTTTAGTCTTTGCGGCTCTCTTTCCAAGCTCTACAGCGGCCATAAGCTGACATGCTTTGGCCTTTCCCACACCTTTGATCTGCTGGAGTTCCTCCGGCGTACATTCGCCGAGGAAAAGTATTCCCCTCCGGTCGGCGCTGAGTACATCTCCCGCCAGTTCCAGCGCGGTCCTTTCCTTCGTGCCGGTGTGAAGCAGTATTGCTATGAGTTCCACGTTGCTCAGGGTCGAAACTCCCTCGCTCAGGAGCCTCTCTCTCGGTCTTTCCTGTGAAGGCATTTTTTCTATTGCCATATAGTCTCCTCATCACGCATGACGAAGCTCCTTTTTCAACCCGCATCTGCTCGATAAGGCAAAGTATATTGTAACATATATAGGCAATAAAAAACAGCCGGATTTCGTGCTTTGTCCGAAACTCCGGCTGCCTGAAAACTAACTCTGTATCATATGCCAGAACGGGTTATATCTCGTGGATGAAAAGCCCGCTTCCAAGCTTTGGCTCGAACCATGTGGACTTAGGCGGCATTACCAGACCGTTGTCCGATACGCTCATCAGATCCGATATCTCCACAGGATATACGGCGAATGCAACTGTCATATCCTCATGGCATCTCTTTTCAAGTCCTTCAAGACCTCTGATACCTCCGACGAAATCTATCCGTTTGTCGGTCCTCGGATCTTCGATACCAAGGATCGGTCCCAGAAGATTTTCCTGCAGTACGGAAACATCCAGAGCTCCGATGACATCGTCCGGTATTATCTCATCCTTCGCTGTGACTTTGTACCATTTGTCATCCAGGAACATGCCGAAAACATGCTTGGCTTCCGGTCTGTACGGCTCTGTGCCTTTTTCTTCGACTGTGAATCCGGCTTTCTCTATTGCTGCAATAAATCCTTCCTTATCGTTGCCGTTCAGGTCCTTCACTACCCTGTTATAGTCGAATACGTGAAGGTCCTTGTCCGGGAATATGACAGCCATGAAGAAGTTGAACTCCTCATCGCCGGAATAGCCCGGATTTTCTTCTCTTCTCTTGAGTCCCACTTTGCACGCGGAAGCGCTCCTGTGATGACCGTCGGCGATGTACATGGCCGGGATGTATTCGAAAAGTCCGCACAGTCCCTTTACCACTTCATCATCGTTGACTACCCAGAGTATGTGCTGTATGCCGTCAGATGTGGTGACGTCGTATTCAGGATCATGATTGCTGATCCAGGACTCAACTATCACATCTATTCTCTTGTCGTCTCTGTATGTGAGGAACACAGGCTCAGTATTGGCGCTGCACACGTCGAAATGATTGATCCTGTCTATTTCTTTTTCCACTCTCGTGAATTCGTGCTTTTTTATGGTGTTGTTCTGATACTCATCCACCGATACGCAGCCTACGATACCGGTCTGAACGCGGCCTTCCATGATCTGTCTGTATATGTAGAGTGCCGGCTTGTCCTCTCTTAAAAAAACTCCCTTATCCACGTATCCTGCTATGTTGTCTCTTGCCTTTTCATATACGCTTCTGTCATAGGCGTCTTCCTGCTCTGGCATATCTATCTCCGCCCTGCATAT
Source organism: Bacillota bacterium (assembly GCA_017538845.1). Taxonomy (GTDB): domain Bacteria; phylum Bacillota; class Clostridia; order Peptostreptococcales; family Anaerovoracaceae; genus RGIG7111. The sequence goes on from JAFYIC010000093.1 coordinate 5,762, forward strand.
GTGAAGGAAACTGTAAGGGTTTCCCTCGGCCATTTCCGACGCTTCCTTACGGTTCATTACGTCGTATGGGAGTGATATGACTTTGTCTGCGTATTTCTTGTCCGGCCGCAGAGCCCTGAATGGTCTTACTGTAGACATTTTCTGTTTATCTCCTTCTTACCGACCGCATCATGCGTTTTTTATCTTATTCAGAAACTGCCCGCATCATCATGCGTTTTTTATCTTATTCAGAATATGATCTCTGACTTCTTCTATGGACATGTAGGTCGTATCGACTTCTTCGGCGTCATCAGCCTTTTTCAGCGGATCCAGCTCCCTGTGGCTGTCATCGTAATCCCGCTTGTTGATATCGGCAAGTACCTGGTCATAATCGGCTTCCATGCCTTTGGCGATCATTTCCTCGTAACGCCTCTTGGCTCTTTCTTCCGGAGTCGCCGTGAGAAAGATCTTGAACTCCGCGTCCGGAAGCACGTTGGTCCCGATGTCACGTCCGTCCATGATCACGTTTTTCCTGCTGCCTATGGCCCTCTGAAGTTCGACAAGTTTTGCTCTCACTTCCGGAAGCGCTGAGCATGCAGACGCCATCTTAGTCACTTCAGGAGTCCTGATCATGTCATCCACATTTTCCCCGTCAAGAAAAACACTGCCTCCCGAAAAATCTATGTCAGTGCGCCCCAGCATATCTCTCAGAGGATCCGAAGAAACTGCTTCGATACCTTCCCGGAGCATCTTATATCCGCAGGCTCTGTACATTGCGCCCGTGTCGATATAATCAAGACCCAGCTCTTTCGCAACGGCTTTGGCAATAGTGCTCTTACCTGCTCCGCTGGGTCCGTCTATCGCTACTCTGATCAATCCCTGCATACTAATTTCCCTTTTTGCTCGTAAGTAATTTCTCTATTTCTGAAACGAACGTGTTTATATCGGTGAACTGTCTGTATACCGAAGCAAAACGCACGTAAGCTACTTCGTCCAGATCTCTCAGTTTTTCCATGATCAGTTCGCCGATGAATGAACTCTCGACTTCTTTTTCCATCATATTGTTGAGTCCGCGTTCTATTTCATCAACTACTTCCTCTATCTTTGCGACCGGAACAGGTCTCTTTTCACAGGCTTTTACGATTCCGGTGTAGATCTTGTTCCTGTCGAACGCTTCCCTGCTGCCATCCTTCTTGATGACCATAAGGATCATTTCTTCAACTTTCTCATAAGTCGTGAAACGCTTCTTGCAGTTCTCACATTCTCTTCTACGTCTGATCGCATGACCGTCGTCAGTCTGTCTTGAGTCTATTACCTTAGTATCCGGATTCTCACAGAAAGGACATTTCATACCTCAACCTCCTAATAATCACTACTATTTATTCATAACAGTATGATTTTACTACATATTGTGGTTATTGCCAAGGTTTATCTGTAACAGCAGGCTAAAATGTGGTTGCAATAAAAAATCCCGGGAAGAGTCTCCTTCCCGGGAAAAACTATGGTCTGTTACTTCTTTGATTTCTTTTCCACCTGCTTGGCCTTGTCAAATACGTGGTCTATTACAGCCTGGCCCAGTGCCGCGTTCTTGGCGTACTCCTTGATGGTGGAGCCGTACTGCTCTTCAAATGTCTCGTCTGTATAGCCCGCGGTTTCGATCTGTGAGATCATATCTTCGATATCTGCCTTATCCGCTTTGATATTC
>JAFYIC010000016.1 GCA_017538845.1 Bacillota bacterium
GAAGAGTTCTGGATACGGCAAGAGCCATTGAAGGCATGCCCCGTCACGCTTCAACCCATGCGGCAGGCGTTGTAATATCCAAAGAGGCCATAGACGAGTACGTGCCCCTCTATCTGGCTGAAAAAGGCGTGGCTACCCAGTTCACCATGACCACCATAGAGGAACTGGGGCTTCTGAAGATGGACTTTCTGGGCCTGCGGAACCTGACCGGTATAAGAGTCGCCCTCAGAGCTATAGAAAAGAACCACGGCGTGAAGATAGACTTTTCCGGTATGGAATACGATGACGAGAAGGTCTATCAGCTGATCTCAAGCGGCAACACCGAAGGAATATTTCAGCTTGAAAGCGCCGGCATGACCCAGTTCATGAAGAACTTAAAGCCGGACTGCCTTGAGGACATAATAGCCGGAGTGGCCCTTTACCGCCCGGGTCCCATGGCCAGCATACCGACATATATAGAAAACAAAAAGAACCCCGGAAACATAACGTATATCCATGAAAAGATGGAACCGATCCTTTCGGTAACATACGGCTGCCTGATATATCAGGAGCAGGTAATGCAGACCGTACGCGACCTTGCGGGATACTCATACGGCAGATCGGACCTGATGCGCCGTGCCATGGGCAAGAAAAAGATGGACGTTATGCTCAAGGAGAAGGAATACTTCATCCACGGGCAGACCGATGAAGAAGGTAACATCATAGTTCCCGGATGCGTGCGGAACGGCGTTCCCGAAGACGTGGCTGAGGAGATATACAACCAGATGGTAAGCTTTGCCGAATACGCATTCAACAAGTCCCATGCGGCGGCATACGTTGTGATCGCATATGAAACAGCTTACCTGAAGGCCCATTATCCCACGGAATTCATGGCAGACCTGATGACCAGCGTCATGGGCGATGAGACCCAGATAGCAAAATACATCAGAAACTGTAATGACATGGGCATAGAAGTGCTTCCCCCGGATGTGACCGAAAGCGAAGCAGCGTTCACAGTAAAAGACGGAAAGATACGTTTCGGGCTTCTGGGCATAAAGCACGTAGGTGCGGGAGCGATCGAAGCCATAGTCAAAGCAAGAGAGGAAAAAGGCATACCGAAGGACATCGGAGCTTTCGTCAACGACCTTGAACCGGGTCAGGTGAACAAGAAGGCCCTGGAATGTCTCATAAAGGCCGGCGCTCTCGACAGTATCAATCAGAACAGGGCGCAGCTTCTGGCAGTATATGAAAAAATACTGGAATCTGCCCAGAGCATGGCTAAGAAGAATATCGCCGGACAGATGAGTCTTTTCCAGCTCAATGCGGAGGAGATGGAAAACAGTGATCCGCAGACCATAATGCCCGACGTGGCCAACTACGATAAACAGACGCTCACAGCCATGGAAAAAGAGATGCTGGGAGTGTATATATCCGAGCATCCGCTGCAGGAGTATGAGGATGTGATCGCGGACATAGTTACTGTGACCACAGATAAACTGATACAGGCGGGCAGAGACGAGGAAGAAGATGAGAACGCGGCGGTACATGAGCTTCCCGACATCTACGACGGAATGAGCGTGACGGTGGCCGGGATAATAGACGGGGTCAAGACTCTCATCGACAAGAACGGACACCAGATGGCATTCGTGGATATGGAAGATATGTACGGAGCCATGGAAGTCATAGTCTTTGCCAGCGTATATGAAAAATACAGGAGCCTGATAAAAGAAGACGGCATCGTCATACTGAAAGGCAGGCTCAATTTCAAAGAGGGAGAAACGCCCAAGATACTGGCGGAAACAGTTACTGACATCAAAACTGTCGCACCCGGAAATGCCGGGGGCAGAGGAGCGGGTTGGCGTGTGAAGATACGCGCGGAACAGGACCAGCTCGAGGCAGTTGCTGAAATACTTAAGAGACATCCGGGAAATGCCCAGGTACTCCTCTATGTCGCGGGCGGCAAAGCCATGAAGGCAGGAAGAGAACTTTGGGTGGATCCGGAAGGATCGCTGACCGGTGAACTTGAAGAACTGGTCGGATACGGAAACGTGAAAACGGAAAGAACAGATACGGAGGCAGTGTGATATGGACAGGATAGGCGTACTTACCAGCGGCGGGGATTCCCCGGGAATGAATGCAGCAATAAGAGCTGTGGTAAGATGCGGCATTGCTGCAGGAATGGAGGTCTTTGGCATAGAAAGAGGCTATGAAGGCCTGATGGAAGGTGACATCAGACAGATGGACATTACCTCTGTCGGGGACATACTTCACAGGGGAGGAACCATACTCAAGACAGCAAGAAGCAAGAAATTCATGACTGAAGAGGGACTGGACCAGGCTGTCAGGATGCTGGAGAACTACAAAATCAGAGGACTTGTGATAATAGGCGGCGACGGGACATTAAGAGGCGGCTGCGATCTTTCCGACAGAGGCATAACCGTCATGTGCCTTCCGAGCACCATCGATAATGACGTAGGTTATACGGATTACACCATCGGATTCGACACTGCGGTAAATACGGTGCTTTCCGCCATAAGCAAAATAAGGGATACATCCAGTTCCCACGAGAGAACTACCGTAATAGAAGTTATGGGAAGGGAATGCGGAGACATCGCCCTTTACTCGGCTTTGAGCGGCGGCGCTGAAAGCGTTCTTATTCCTGAGATACCGGTGGATATAAACGAGATATGCCGCAAACTGCTCCAGGGCAGAAGCCGTGGCAAACAGCACAGCATTATAATAAAGGCAGAAGGCGTTGACATACCTTCAACAGAGCTTGTGGAACAGATCACGGAAAAGACCGGGCAGGAGGCAAAACTCGTCATACTGGCCTACCTGCAGAGAGGCGGATCTCCCACAGCGCAGGACAGGATACTTGCCAGTCTGCTTGCGGAAAAGGCAGTACAGCTTCTGAGAGACGATGCAGACAGCAGAGCCATTGGAAAGATCGGCGATGAGATTGTCGCCTTCGATCTGAAAGAAGCTCTTGCAATGGAGAACCCCATCGACAAGAGACTCATCGAGCTGGCAGATATACTTTCCAGATAAGAAAGAGCAAAAAAAAAGAAAAGACCGGAGACTCAGTCTTCGGTCTTATTTTTATCCATACTTATGCCGATGTCGTTGTTTATGATGCTTCCGAAGGTTATTGCCTGCTTGCCGAACTTCTCTCTTATCCGGTCTACGGCCTCATCGATCTTTCCCGATTTTTCATCGGTGACAGCTTCTTCGTCAAAGAAGGAAAGCTGCACGTCTTCGTTTTCATCCTTAAGATTGATCCCCGTGACGGACAGTAGCCTTATGGGGTTTTTCATATTCCAGGAAGATCTGATTATATCCATGGCCGCCCCGAAGACGACGCTGGTCTGATCGGTGGGGGAATCAAGCTGCTTCTGGCGGGATATGACTCTGAATGAAGTGTCTTTGATATCGACTTTCACACCGGATGCGCGAAGTTCGTATTTGCGCAGCCTGCCGGCCACCGTATCTGACAGAGAGATGACTGCAGTGCGTATATCGTTCTCGCCTGTAAGGTCACGGGAGAAAGTGATACTGTTTCCCACAGACTTGATCATCCGTTTCTGGGCCATGGGGGCTACAGGTGAATCATCAAGACCGTTGGCATACATGTTCAGCATTTTGCCCTGCTTGCCGAGAAGGGTGGTCAGGAAAGACTGGTCGGCCCGGGCCAGATCGCCGATAGTATGAATGCCGGATGCTTCAAGTTTTTCCGTGGTCGCGCTTCCCACGAAGAACATTTCTCCCACAGGCATGGGCCAGAGAATATCTTTGAAATTCTCCCTGCTTATGACTGTGGTGGCATCGGGCTTTTTATACTCGCTTCCCATTTTCGCGAATATCTTATTGAAAGAGACTCCCGCAGACAGAGTAAGACCCAGTTCCTTTTTTACGGTCTCGCGTATCTCGTCGGCTATCTCTTTGCCGCCGCCGAAGAGACGTCTGCTTCCGGTCACGTCCAGCCAGGATTCATCGATACTGAAGGGTTCCACCTGGTCTGTGTATCTCTGATATATGGCGTTGATGCGCCGGCTGTACTCCTTGTATTTATCATGATGAGGCGGGACGACCTTAAGAGAAGGGCATTTTCTGCGGGCCTGCCAGAGAGTTTCGGCAGTCACTATGCCGTATGATTTCGCTATCTCGTTTTTTGCCAGTATGATGCCGTGCCGGTTATTCGGATCGCCGCATACAGCCATAGGACCGTCGGCCAGTTCCGGATGATCCAGCAGCTCTACAGAGGCAAAAAAGCCGTTCATATCACAATGGAGTATAGTCCTGTCTTTCATAACTGGATTATACCATAAGGTGCAGGCTTTCACAGGTTTATTGTGACGGTGGAAAAAGGGACGCGTATGTTGTATAATGAGCGGGCACGCCGATGTCTCAGATATAATAAAGCGGCGCGCAGGAGAGAAATCTGATGAGCAACGTAATGGTCTGCGTAAAGCAGCAGAAAACATGTGACCGCCTTATAAGCCGTGGAAGCCGGCTCACAGGCGGGAAGAAAGATGAACTTTTCGTGATCCATGTAACTCCTAAGAGTTTCGGGTCCATGAGCAGCTCCGAAGAAGGGGAGGCTCTGGATTATCTCTATGAGAAGGCCTTGGAGTACGATGCCAATCTTAC
>JAFYIC010000094.1 GCA_017538845.1 Bacillota bacterium
ACAGGAGCAGGGGACATGGAAGCCGAAGTGGCCATGCAGTACACTTCCGGCTACAGTGAGACCCTGCTTTCCTATGCCAACAATATCAACACCACAGACGGCGGTTTCCATCTGGTGGGATTCAAGACGGCCCTGACCAGGACCATCAACGACTACGCCAGGAAGAACAACCTCCTCAAGGAAAACGACGCGCCGCTTACCGGCGAAGACGTCCGCGAGGGTCTGACCGCCATCATCTCAGTCAAACTCACCAACCCCCAGTTCGAGGGGCAGACCAAGGCCAAGCTGGGAAACAGCGAAATGAGAGGATTCGTTGAGTCGACCACCAACGATAATCTTACCGCGTTCCTTCAGGAGAACCCGAGACAGGCCAAGATCATGATTCAGAAATGTCTGGACGCGGCCAGAGCAAGAGAAGCGGCGAGAAAAGCCAGGAACATCGCCAGAAAGGGAAGCCTTACCGAAGGCCTTTCACTTCCGGGCAAACTTGCCGACTGCTCTGAAAAGAATCCCGAACTTTCCGAGATCTTCCTGGTAGAGGGTGACTCCGCCGGCGGAAGCGCCAAGCAGGGCAGAGACAGAAACCGTCAGGCGGTGCTTCCTCTGAGAGGAAAGATCCTCAACGTGGAAAAGGCCAGACTGGATAAGATCCTCAATTCCGAAGAGATAAAGAATATGATCACAGCCTTCGGCTGCAACATCGGTCCCGATTTCGACATAGAAAAACTCAGATATCACAAGATCATAATCATGACCGATGCGGACGTGGACGGCGCCCACATCAGGACGCTGCTGCTGACTTTCTTCTACAGATATATGAAACCGCTGATCGAGGGCGGCTATGTTTACGCGGCCCAGCCGCCGCTGTTCAGGACCCGGAAGGGAAAAGAAGAGTTTTACACTTACTCGGAAAGAGAGCAGGAAAAACTCATGGCTTCCCTTGCGGACAAACCGGGCAAGGCGGACATACAGAGGTACAAAGGTCTCGGAGAAATGTCATTCCAGCAGCTGTGGGAGACCACCATGGATTTCGAAAAGCGGACGCTGATCCAGATAACCCTGGAGGATACGGCCGCGGCCGACGCCATCTTCACCACCCTGATGGGTGACAAGGTGCCGCCGAGAAAGAAGTTCATAGAAGATAATGCAAAATACGTACAGAATCTGGATATATAGGAAGGAGGAGTTTGAATGGCCAATCTTATAGAAGACAAGAGACTTATACAGCACGAGATACACAGCGAAATGAAAAACTCCTACATCGACTATGCGATGAGCGTCATCGTGGGTCGTGCGCTTCCTGATGTAAGAGACGGCATGAAGCCGGTACATAGAAGGATCCTTTACGGGATGAGCGAGCTGGGAGTCACTCCGGACAAGCCCTTCAAGAAGTCGGCCCGTATAGTCGGCGAAGTAATGGGTAAATATCACCCTCACGGTGACAGCTCCATCTACGAAGCCATGGTCAGAATGGCTCAGGACTTTTCCACCAGATATCTTCTGGTAGACGGCCACGGAAACTTCGGTTCCGTTGACGGTGACGGCGCGGCCGCCATGCGTTATACGGAAGCCAGGATGACACCTTTCTCCCTGGAGATGCTCAGAGACATCGACAAGGAGACCGTGGATTTCATGCCCAACTTCGATGAAGAGGAAAAGGAACCGGTAGTACTGCCGTCAAGATTCCCGAACCTTCTGGTCAACGGATCCAACGGTATCGCCGTCGGCATGGCAACGTCCATACCGCCCCACAATCTGGGCGAGGTAATAGACGGCGCCGTCAGGATGATAGACGATGAGAATACCACCGTCGAGGATCTGATAAAGATCATAAAAGGACCGGATTTCCCGACAGGCGCTATCATCATGGGCAGAGGCGGAGCTCACGAAGCTTACCGCACAGGCCAGGGAAAGGTACAGGTAAGAGCCAGAACGGAGATCGAAGAGACTTCAAGAGGAAGAGCCCAGATCATCGTGACGGAGATACCTTTCCAGGTCAACAAGGCCAGACTCATAGAAAAAATAGCCGAGCTTGTAAAAGACAAGAAGATCGACGGCATATCTAATATACGTGACGAGTCCAGCAGGACCGGCATGAGGATCGTCATCGAGCTGAAGAAAGACGCCAATCCGCAGATCACCCTGAACAGACTGTTCAAGCACACGCAGCTGCAGGACAATTTCAGCATGATCATGATCGCGCTGGTGGACGGCCAGCCGAAAGTACTGAACCTTTACGAGATCCTGGATGAGTATCTGAGACATCAGAAGAACGTAGTCACAAGAAGGACCCAGTTCGATCTGAAGAAAGCGGAAGCGAGAGCCCACATACTGGAAGGCCTCCGCATAGCCCTCGATAATATCGACGCGGTCATCAAGACTATCCGCGAAAGCTACAACGATGCCAAGGAAAAACTCATGGAACGTTTCGACCTTTCCGAGATACAGGCCCAGGCCATCCTGGACATGAGACTGGCAAGACTGCAGGGTCTTGAAAGAGAAAAGATCGAAGAAGAGTTTGCAGATCTTCAGAAAAAGATCGCTTACTACAAGAGCCTTCTCGCGGACGAGAAGAAACTCATGGGAGTAGTCAAG
>JAFYIC010000095.1 GCA_017538845.1 Bacillota bacterium
AGGAAAGATCCCAGTAGGGCGCCGCGATCACGATGGCGTCAGCCGCCGCGAATTTGCGGGCGTATCTGAAGACCTTGTTGTCCCAGGCTTCTTCTTCAATGAGCTTGAGCCTGTAGTTGAGAGACCTGTTGCCGATGGCCTCGATAGTCTCGTTCTTGAGAGCGACTTCCGTCACGTGCACATCGTCGTTTTCAGAAAGTCTGTCTATAAATTCGGAGGCCAGTCTGTAGGTCCTGGACTCCTTATCTGGTTTCATACAGCAGTTTACGAATAAAAGTTCCATGTTACGTACCTCACAGGGGCAGAAACTCTGCCCGTTTTGCTTTTGATGTCAGATATTTTATCCACACCTGATGATTGTAAAACCGAAGCGGCGCAAAGTCAACGAGAGCACGCCATGTTCACGAAAAAAACCACAGCATTTTCTCCCTGTTTGTTGTAAAATATAGGGGCAGAGAGCAGAAAGAGAAAGCAGGAAATGAGAGTATCTTTTCACACACTGGGATGTAAAGTGAATCAATACGAAACGGAAGCGATGGCCGAGGAATTCAGGGCGGCGGGGCACACCGTCGTCGGAGAAGATGACAAGGCTGATGTTTACGTTGTCAATACCTGCACGGTCACCAATCTGGCATCCAGGAAGTCCAGACAGTTCATACGCAGGAAGCAGACTCAGGACCCAGACTGCATCGTGGTCGTGACCGGCTGCTATGCCCAGACAGACCCGGAAAAGGTGGCGGAGATAGAAGGCGTAAATATCATCTGCGGCACCAACGAAAGAGAAGGTCTGGTGGAAAGAGTCGAGGCCTACGCAAAGGCCCGCGAAAGCGTTCCGGCTGCTGTTGAAAAGCATATACTTTCATACGAAGATCTGGGCGAGTATGTATCATCGGGAATAATCACGGGAGCATCGGAAAGGACGAGAGCATACATCAAGATACAGGAAGGCTGCAACAGATTCTGTTCATACTGCATAATCCCATATGCCAGAGGCCCTGTGAGAAGCAGGGACAAAGCCGAGATCATCGAAGAAGCGAAGACCCTGATCGCGGGCGGATATAAGGAACTGGTGCTCACAGGCATCAATACGGCCCTTTACGGGCAGGAAGAGGCCGCGGGGAAAACTGGCGGACAGAAAGCGGACGATGCTTTTCCGCTGAATGGCCTGCTCAGGGAAATAAACGCCATCGAGGGGGATTTCAGGATACGCTTAAGTTCCCTTGAACCGGCGGTGGTCAACGCCGACATGGTGAAGCTGCTTCTTGATATCGACAAACTGTGTCACCATCTGCATCTTTCGATACAGAGCGGAAGCGACAGGGTGCTGGGCGCCATGAACAGACCGTATACAAGAAATCAATATCTTGATATAGTAAAAGTGCTGAAAGAAGCGGATCCGGACTACGGTATATCCACCGACATCATCGCAGGGTTCCCGGGTGAGACGGAGGATGACTTTGCGGACAGTCTTGATATAATAGAGAAGGCAGGCTTCTGCAGAGTACACGCTTTCAATTATTCCGTGCGGCCGGGAACGGCGGCGGAGAAGATGGAAGGACATGTCCCTCCGGCAGTCAGAAAAGAAAGGACTGAAAGGCTGGGCGCCGCGGGGGATAAAGCAGCAGAGGAGTTCTGCTGCGGTCTGACCGGGAAGACGAGAAGAGTCCTCACCGAAGAACCGGCGCAGGACGGCAGGTACATGACCGGATACACGGACAACTATGTGAAAGTGTTCCTTCCCGCGGAAGGACTTGAAACCAATGAATTCTATGATGCCATGCTCACAGGCCTCATGGACGGAGGCATGAGCGGCATCGTGAAGAAATAGAGAAGCAATAAGTATTTGATATAAGGAGGAGTTAAAATGTCAGATTGTATTTTTTGCAAAATAGCTGAAAAGGAAATACCGGGAAACATAGCTTATGAAGATGATAAGATACTGGCTTTCCATGACCTGGATCCCCAGGGACCGGTGCACGTGCTCATAATCCCCAAAAAGCACATAGCCTCACTGGACGACGTTGCCGAAGAGGATCAGGAACTTCTGGGATACATCCTTACTAAGGTAAAGGACATCGCCAAAGACCTGGGTCTTGTGAACGGATACAGACTGGTAGTCAACTGCGGCGCAGACGGATTCCAGACCGTGAAGCATCTGCATTTCCACCTGATCGGCGGACTGAAAATGGGATGGCCTCCATTCACCAATAAATAAAGAAATCATACCGGCCGCCGCCCGCTGATAAACGGGGAAATATTACTGCCGCCCGCGCAAATAAATAACTTGCACTGGCACGGACGTGATAGTATAATATCAACGTTATAAGTGCGGACAAAGCCGTTTGTTTGCTCTAAAACTAACACGACAGGAGGTGAAAACGGTATGGCACAGGTAATAGTAAAAGAAAACGAGAGCCTGGAAAGCGCGCTTAAGAGATTCAAGCGTTCATGCGCTCGCGACGGTGTCATGAGTGAACTCCGCAAAAGAGAACACTATGAAAAGCCAAGTGTTAAGAGAAAGAAGAAATCTGAAGCTGCAAGAAAAAAGGCCAGAAAATACTAGTGTCTAGCTGTATTTACATATCGAGGTGAGATCGAATGACTTTAAAGTAAAGAATGGCATCTTATTTTAATGATGCGCTGAAAAATAAAGACGAGATCGGAAAGAACACCATCAGCCTTGC
>JAFYIC010000096.1 GCA_017538845.1 Bacillota bacterium
TATAGACCGGGCCCGGAAGACCGAAAAGGGCGCTAAGGCAAACCTTATCTTTACCATTGTGGTCAACCTGTTCATCCTTTCTTTCTTTAAATATTACGGTTTCCTCATAGACACCTTCAACGGTATCTTCGGGACCGACATAACATACACGAAACTGGCACTGCCCATAGGAATTTCCTTCTATACGTTCCAGGCTCTCTCCTACATCATCGACGTGTACAGGGGCGAGGTGGACTGCCAGAAGAACTTCCTTAAATTCGCAGTGTACATATCCATGTTCCCCCAGCTCATCGCAGGCCCGATAATCAAATACCGGGATATCTCAAAACAGCTGGGCAACAGGAAAGTAACGAGAGAAAAGTTCGGTCAGGGCATCGAGTACTTCATCTTCGGTCTTTCCAAGAAAGTGCTTTTGGCCAACAATCTTGGCCTTCTCTATACCCAGATACTGGCACTGGACGACGCGAAGCTTTCAGTGATGACGGCGTGGATAGGCATCGCCGCCTACACCATGCAGATCTACTTCGACTTCAGCGGATATTCAGACATGGCCATCGGTCTGGGAAAGATGCTGGGCTTCGACTTCCCGGCCAACTTCAATTACCCGTACATATCCAAGAGCATAACGGAATTCTGGAGAAGATGGCATATCTCCCTTTCCACATGGTTCAGGGAATATCTTTACATACCTCTCGGCGGCAACAGAGTCGTGCCGTGGAAACACATACGCAACATTCTTGTAGTCTGGCTGCTGACCGGCCTGTGGCACGGCGCCAGCTGGAACTTCGTTTTCTGGGGACTGTACTATGGTCTGTTCCTGATGTTCGAAAAATATGTGATGAACAAAGTGCTTGACCGGCTGCCCGGTTTCGTCCGCACTCTGTACACACTTGTCATAGTCGCCATCGGATGGGTATTCTTCAGCCAGACCGATATGGGCGAAGCTTTTGCATACATCGGAAATATGTTCGGAGCCGCCGGCGGCGGGTTCGCCAACGGCACCACACTGTATTTCCTCAAAGGGAACCTGATACTCCTGATATTCGGCGGACTGGTCTGCAGACCGGCTCCCGTGGAATATTTCAGGAAATATGCCAAGAAGCACCCGATGATCTCCATGGCCATCACAGCGGCCATGTTCATCCTCAGTATCGCGTTCCTTGTATATGATTCCTATAACCCGTTCCTGTATTTCAGATTCTAGAAAGGATAACGTCGTATGGCCGGCAAAAGATCTGAAAACTTAAGTAACGGTAACAAAAAGGTCCGTCAGGGAAGAGCAAGGCGTCTCGCAGCCAAAGCCAAAGCCGCGGAAAAGGCTTCACGGCACCGGGCTAAGCTGAGAGGCAAAAGGCTCGCGCGGGCGGCTAAGCAGGCAGCTAAAGAAAACGCGAAGATCGCTGCCAAAAACGCCACAGCCGCCGCCAAGAAGGCCCGTAAGGAAGCCCGTAAACACCTGTCCCGGAAGGATTACTACTCCAGGCTCATCGTTGTTTTCGTGGCTGTACTTGCCGTGCTTGTAGTCCTGAATATCTTTGCTCCCGACACGGACTTTTCCGACGAGGAAAACCGGGTTATGACCACAAAGCCCGATCTGACCACATCCAGTTTCTTTGAAGGACGCTACGCTCCTGAATACGAGAGCTACATCAACGACCAGTTCCCCTTCAGGAACTTCTGGATACGCCTTAAGACCACCGCCGACGTACTCACCGGCAAGGTGGAATCCAACGGCGTCTACAAAGGTCACGACGGTTATCTGATGGAACAGTTCAAGAACCCCGGACAGAAGAAGACCCGGGCCATAGCAAAGCTGTTCACCGATTTTGCAAGATCTCACAACGGTCAGCGCACCTATCTTTTCACGGTGCCTACCGCAGTGAACATACTCTCGGACAAGCTTCCCGCCAACACAGATGACGGAGGCCAGAACGATTTCATCGACAGTATCTACAAAGCCGTGAAAAAAGGCGGTGTCAAAACCATTGATGCCCGTGAGATCTACAACGAAAAGAAGGACAAAGTCCAGCTCTATTACCACAGCGACCATCACTGGACCAGCACAGGCGCCTACTACGGCTTCCTGTCTGCGGCAAAAACGCTGGGGCTTCAGGTAAATACCGGCGGATACGAACCGTCCGTGGTAAAGGATGACTTCAAGGGGATGCTGGCTTCCAAGAGCGGATTCTACATGTGCTCCAGGGATGACATAGAGGTGTATTTCCCTCCGAAGGATACGCCTGTGTCGGTCATCACCTACGTAGACGACCAGAAGAAGAGCGCCTCCTTCTACAAGGCGGCTAATCTGGAGGAGAAGGATGCCTACACCGTATTCACCGGAGGCAACCATTCGCTGATAAAGATAAAATCAGCGTCTGAAAGCAGGGACAACCTGCTGATCATAAAAGACTCCTACGCCAACTGCTTCATACCTTTCATCGCGCCTTACTACAGGAACGTGGTAGTGGTGGATCCAAGGTACTACTTCAACGATCTTGATAAACTCATCCGGTCCGAGGACATCACCGACGTGCTGTTCCTGTATAACGCCAACACGCTGGCGACGGATTCGGCTCTCAAGACCATGCTCATGTACTAGTCTTTTAATGAATATTCAAAAAATACAAAAGCGCCCGAATTACGGGCGCTTTTTTGCCGGAAACTTTTCCGGTTTTATTCATATATGCTGATCTTCAGGCCTTCGGTCCTGCCGATGTCTCTTGAGCCTTTTCCTTCTCCCTGTGATGCTGGCGTTCCTTCCGGCTTTTCGCCGCAAACGGCACCCAGTCCGATAAGGATGCCCAGTCCCGAAGGGGTAACCATTTCTGTTTCCACGTTATCCTGAACAAAAACGTAGTCGCAGTACTTTTTCATAGCCCCAACCGCAGGCACTGGTACCGGTATGATGCCGTGGCTGCACTTTATTGTCCCGTGACCGTCGTGTACCGGTGAACAAATTGTCCTGTCCGGTCTGAAGGACGCCGTTGCCGCTGCCGTTCCCGTCAGATTAAGCAGCGCCTCGTCTCTGCCCACTTCGTGGAAATGCACCGTGTCAATGTCCTCCCCGTGGACTTCGGCTTCCGCCTTTGCTATCACCGTGTATATATCAGTCAGGTACTGTCGCGTCTCTTCCGCAAGGCCTGCGGAATCGATGAGTCCCATGATCTGTCTGTAGCCCCTGTGGGCGCTGTGGTCGTGGTCACGCGAGTGGTCGTGAGCGTGAGCGTGGTCGTCCGCGCCATCATGAACGTGGGTGTGACCGTCTTCCCCGTGGATTGCTCTGTGGATCTTTTCTATTTCGGCA
>JAFYIC010000097.1 GCA_017538845.1 Bacillota bacterium
ACTTCTATGTCGTCGTCTATCTCCGGCATCACGTCCACCGACGCGAAGGACGTATGTCTTCTTCCCGATGAATCGAAGGGGGATATCCTCACAAGGCGATGCACGCCTTTTTCGCTCTTCATATACCCGTAGGCGTTCTCGCCTTCCACCATGATGGTGGCGCTGTTGATACCGCCTTCCTTATCGTCCTGCAGATCGAGAGTTTTGACCTTGTAGCCCTTCTTTTCAGCCCATCTGCAGTACATCCGGAGAAGCATCTCGGCCCAGTCTTTGGCATCCGTGCCGCCGCTTCCGCCGTGTATGGAAACGATGGCATTGCTGCTGTCATATTCGCCGTTCAGCAGGGTCCTTAACTTCAGGCCCTCCAGCTGTTTTTCAAATCTGCCTGCGCCCGCCAGTATCTCCGAAGCCATCCCTTCGTCGTCTTCTCCATCTGCCAGTTCTATGAGTTCTTCTATGTCGCTCAGGTCCTTTTCCAGGCCGGCGTACTCGTCCAGCTTGTTCTCGATGCTCTTTTTTTCTTTGAGCACCTTCTGGGCTTTCTCCTGATCTGACCAGTAGTCCTCTTTTTCTGTCTGTACGTTCAGTTCTTCTAGTATTCCCTTCAGCCCTGCCGGGTCAAAGGGACTCACCTGCCTCTTTAAGGCCTGCTCTGTAGGCCGGGAGCTTTCCCTTTAATTCCTCTAACTGTAACATGTCTGCTCCTTTTCCGTTATGATGTAAAACTACTGCATGCCGTCTTCCTGCTCCGGATCATCTTCCGCAGCAGTGCTTGTACTTCTTTCCCGAACCGCACGGACACGGATCGTTCCTGCCCACCTTGGGCAGATCCCTCTTCACAGGAGCCTGCTTGTGCTCCCGCTCCGGCACCTGCGTCTGCTTCGGCATATCCGCATCCTGGGAAACTACACGGCCTTCGTCATCTTCGAATTCTTCTTTCACGCCTTCGCCGCTTCCCATTACGTTCTTACGCTGTGCAGATGTCTGTACCGTTATGTTGTAGCAGTACTTGACTGTTTCTTCCTTGATGGACTGGACCATCAGTTCGAACATGTCGAAACCTTCGTTGGAGTAGGCTGCAGCCGGGTCCTGCTGTCCCAGAGCTCTCAGGCCTATGCCGCTTTTCAGCTGGTCCATGGCGTCTATATGATCCATCCATTTGTTATCTACGACACGGATGAGGATCATGCGCTCGACTTCACGCATCTGCTCTGTCCCGACTTCCTTTTCCTTTTCTTCGTAAAGTCTGTCGAAATCCGCTGTGATGTCGTCAATGAGAGTCTCCTCGTCAAGTTCTGCCTTCTGTTCGTCTGTATAATTCGTGCCTTTATATTTATCGCATATCTTTTTGAGATTGGTGTCAAGGGTCTCCAGATCCCATTCAGCCGGGTTCTTGGATGCTACAGTGATCGGACCTGCTGCTTCCTCGATCAGCTCGCGGGTCATATTGCGGATGTATTCCTTCAGGTCTTCGCCGTGGAGCACCATCGCCCTCTGCTCATAGATGATCTCCCGCTGTTTGTTCATTACGTTGTCGTACTGGAGCACGTATTTACGTATTCCGAAGTTACGTCCTTCGACCTTCTTCTGAGCGCTTTCTATGGACCTGGATATCATCTTCGCTTCTATAGGCTCATCGTCCGCGACCCCGAGTTTTTCAACGATAGACTTCATTCTTTCTCCGCCGAAAAGCCTCATCAGATCGTCTTCCAGGGATATGCAGAATCTTGATGAACCCGGGTCTCCCTGTCTTCCGGAACGGCCTCGCAGCTGATTGTCTATACGCCTGGATTCGTGCCGCTCGGTGCCTATGATGCACAGTCCTCCCAGCTCGATGACTTTCTTCTGCTCATCAGCCCGCTCTTCCGTAAATTTCTGATTCAGATCACGGTAGACTTTCCTGCAGGCGTTCAGTTCCTCATCATCGCTCTGGACAAAGCTTGTGGCGAACTGTATCTGCTCATCGGTGTAGCCCTGCTTTTCCATCTCTTTTCTGGCTTCAAAATCAGGGTTTCCGCCCAGGATGATGTCGGTACCACGGCCGGCCATGTTGGTGGCTATGGTTATGGCACCCAGCCGCCCTGCCTGAGCGATTATGGCTGCTTCCTTGTCATGCTGCTTGGCGTTCAGCACGTTGAAATTCTTGATGCCGCGCTTCTTGAGCATGTCTGCTATGAGCTCTGAAATCTCGATGGATATGGTACCTACCAGCACCGGCTGTCCCGTGCTGTGATGCTCTTCCACAAGGTCGGCTATAGCCTTGTATTTGCCCTTCTGTGTCTTGAAAACAGCGTCTTCGTAGTCTTCACGGATGACCGGCATATTGGTCGGTATAACGACTACGTCCATGTTATATATGTCTCTGAATTCCTCTTCCTCGGTCTTGGCTGTACCGGTCATTCCGGCCAGTTTCTGATACATCCTGAAGTAATTCTGTAGTGTGATGGTGGCCAGAGTCTTGGACTCGGAACGGACCTTGAGATTTTCCTTGGCTTCGATGGCCTGATGGAGACCGTCGCTGTACCTTCTTCCGAACATGAGACGTCCGGTGAATTCATCGACGATTATGATCTCCCCGTCCTTGACGATATAGTCCACGTCACGTTTCATTATGGTGTGGGCTTTCAGCGCCTGGAGCACGTGGTGGTTTATCTCCATGTTTTCCGGATCGGAGAAGTTGTCGATACCGAAGTAAGCCTCGCATTTGGCAACGCCCTGCTCGTTCAGCGCCACCTGCTTGTCCTTCTCCTCAAGGGTATAGTCCTGATCAAGTTTCAGGTCTTTGACGAAGCGGTTGGCTTTCTTGTAAAGGTCGGTGGATTCATCGCCCCGGCCCGAAATAATGAGCGGCGTCCTCGCTTCATCTATGAGGATGGAGTCCACCTCGTCGACGATAGCGAAATTCAGCTCTCTCTGAGACATGTCCTCTTCGTAGATGACCATGTTATCTCTCAGATAGTCAAAACCGAATTCGTTGTTCGTTCCGTATGTTATATCCGCCTGGTAGGCGGCTTTTCTGTCTTCTCCCTCTACTTCGTGGATGACGCATCCCACGGTCATTCCGAGGAAAGTATAGATCTTGCCCATCCACTCGCAGTCACGCTTTGCAAGGTAATCGTTGACCGTGACTACGTGTACGCCCTTTCCTTCCAGAGCGTTCAGATATACCGGCAGAGTGGCAACGAGAGTCTTACCTTCACCGGTCTTCATCTCAGCTATCCTGCCCTGATGGAGCACGATACCGCCGATGACCTGCACGTGGAAGTGCTTCATTCCCACGCTTCGCCACGCCGCTTCACGGCATACCGCGAAAGCTTCCGGCAGCAGATCGTCAAGGGTCTCTCCTTCAGCAAGCCGCTGTTTGAATTCCGATGTCTTGGCTCTGAGCTCCTCATCGCTGAGGGCCTGCATGGCCTCGTCATATGCCTCTACCTGATCGGCTATCTTTTCTACTTTTTTCACTTCTTTGGCGTTAAGATCGCCAAATACTTTTTCAAGTACGCCCATTCTCTTCCCCCTGTAAGCTCTTATCTATCCTGCCCGGTCATTCCTCTTCATCATCGAGTTCCTCGACGATGAGGTTCATTTCAGTTGCTTTTCTTTCGCCGCCGCGGGTTATCCTGCCCTTCAGCAGCATATTGCCGAACTTTTCCTCGAACCTGTCACCGACCTCCGGTATCTTGTCAAGGCACATTGCGGCCCAGCCGTTGGCAGTGACCACGTCCAGTTCTTCGTCTATGCCGAAATAGTCGAGTATCTTGCTCATGTTGGCGCTTCCCATTACCCTGTAGCTGCCGTTCTGCAGCGGTATTATCTCCTGGGAAACAACCGCGTCATGCTCGTCGTATATTTCACCGACCAGCTCCTCGACTATGTCTTCCATAGTCACGATGCCCTCCGTACCGCCGTACTCATCCACGATGACGGCGATGTGGGTCTTTATCTGCTGCATCTTCCTGAGAAGCTGCGAGATCTTCATGGACTCGACTACGAATACCACCGGTTTTATGATATCGGATATGTCCCTGCCGGTTCCGGCAATGTAGTTGTGGAAATCCTTCTGGTTTATTATCCCCACTATATTGTCCAGATCGTGTTCGTATACGGGAACTCTGGAGTAGCCGGTCTTTCTGAACAGTTCGGCCACCTCTTCCTCTTTGTAATCTTCAAGATCCACGGCCGTTATATCGACACGGGGCGTCATTACCTCCTCAGCCGTAAGATCGTTGAATTCTATAGCGTTTTGTATGAGCTCGCTCTGCTCGTTATCTATGCTGCCTTCCGTTTCCGCTTCCTCAACTATGGTTATGAGTTCGTCTTCAGTGAAGTTCTGAGTGTTCTCCAGGCGGAAGATCTTAGTCAGCAGTTTCTTCCATCCTGTGAAAACAAAGTTGACCGGAGTGAGGATCACTGTGAATGCGCGGATAAGCGGCGCTATCGTCAGCGCGAACTTTTCCGCAGATTCCTTGGCAAGACTCTTCGGTGAAATCTCGCCGAAGATCAGTACTACCGCAGTTATCACCACAGTAGCGACAGTCGCGCCGTATCTTCCGTAAAGATCTATGAACAGGACGGTCGCTACGGCCGTCATGACTATATTGACGATATTGTTTCCGATGAGGATCGTGGTCAGCAGTTTGTCGTAGTCGTCAACGAGACCCAGCACCATCCGTGCCCTCTTGTTTCCGTCTGCTGCCATGTTCTTGATCCTGATCCTGTTAAGTGATGTGAATGCAGTCTCTGAAGCGGAAAAACATGCTGAGCATATCACCAGCACTATTATCGCTATTATCTTTACTATCAGATCAGATTCCATCTGTCTCCTTCTCCGCGTTATGCTTTTTTTGCGGAAAGCACACGAAAGCCGAAGCGATCGTGTGCGTTATCTTTTTTGTCCTTTTTTCCCTCTTTGTGTCAGGGTTGTGTTCCTGTTCCCGGTTCAGGTGACGCCGGAGGCGCTTCCACCGTAACAGTGATTTCCTTTGTGACAGTCCTGTTGTTGGCGCCCGTGTACTTCAGCGTCGCTGTGATCTGTGAGCCCGGTTTGAACGGCGCCTTTCTGTTCAGCCTTATGGTCACATTCTTTCCGGAATAGTCCTTTCGTTTCTCATGTACGGTCGTGTACTTGCGTATCTTGCTCTTGGCGGTATCCATCGTATCCCCGCCGTCTGCAGTCGCTCCGCCGATTATGTGGATGTTCTTAGTTGCCACTTTGATCTTCGCATCACGCCAGCATGTCACACGTATGGTCTTGGTCGTGTACTTATACGGGCTGCTTATGGACCTTACCCTGTATTTCACCTTGTAAACGCCCTGCCAGTTGAACCTGAATTCCTTCGCCTTGGCATAGGACAGTTTTATCACTTTCCCTGAAGGGCTGTATACTCTCGTCTTTATAGCCTTAGTCCTGCTTCCGCTCTTCTGTCTGGCAGTAACTTTATATACGGCATTCTTCGTGTTGAAATTCACGGTCCTGTCGCCCGGCGTCTTCAGCGTCGGCTTGGAAGTATCCTTCACCCTTACCGTGATTGTCTTCTTTGCGGTACCTCTGCAGTATTTGTCATGACAGGAATATGTGATGTGGTATTTACCTACGGACCTGGTTGAGAACTTGGCCTTTTTCCATTTGCCATCCACATATTTCCTGACTTTATATACTTTGACTTTGTCCGTCAGATCCTGATAAGCGTTCACGTTCTTTGCCGTCACGCCTCTCTTCAGATGGTATTTCCTGCCGTATTCGACTGTTTTGACCTTCTTGCTGCTCACCTTGATCACAGGTTTCCTCAGCCTGTAATCAGGATTGGCCGGATCCGGGTCTGTGGGATCCCACGCCATGCCGCCGTATATTTTGAATCCCTTAGGTTTCCCGAGAGGGCCGGGATTCCCGCTTTCATATACGGTCACCTTCGTACCGAGTTTGCAGTTCTCATATATCCACTTTGCGTCCATTACGCACAGTCTGACGCATCCGTGAGATCTGCTGTGTCCCAGCATGTTATATTCCTGGGTGGTGCATGTCGCCTTG
>JAFYIC010000098.1 GCA_017538845.1 Bacillota bacterium
TGGGAAGCCGGATGGTCACTGCGGCTGAAGACTGGGCCAGGGAACTGGGCTATAAAAAAGCAGTTCTCGAGAGCCGTGAAAACAAAACAGATTTCTATGAAAAACTGGGATATATCCCAAACGAAAACGAAATCGTCCGGGGAGAAACGTTTACCTGTGTACATATGGAGAAGATACTGTAAAGGAGTTGATTAACATGGCAATGATCACAGGAATCACATATGATAACTGGACAGAATACCAGAAAACGGTGAAGCTGGATACAGGTATCACCATGGCATATGTCGAGGCAGGAAATACAGAAGCGCCGCCACTGGTCCTGATCCACGGATTCACGGACACCGGCAGAGTCTGGCGGTATATGCTGCAGTATCTTGAAAATGATTTTCACATATATTTGCCGGATCTGAGAGGCCACGGGGACAGCGACAAGCCGGAGCAGGACATACAGACAGTTCCCGAATATGCGGAAGATATAATCGCGTTCATGAAAGCCCTGGGCCTGGAAGGCGGGTTCGTTGCCGGCCACTCACTGGGCAGCATGACAGCTCAGGCTATAGGGTATCTGGCGCCGGATATCGCAAAAAAGATCATGATGGTGGAGACCGGAGCCAGGATGCACGAGTCTCCTGAAGAATTCCAGGAGATGCTGGCCATGTACGACGGGCTGGGAATCGAGCCGGAGCTTACCATAGATGATGCGCCGGAGCTTTTCCCGCTGTATGACAGTTTTGTCTGCAAAGAACATGTCAAATACTTCATCGAACATGCGAAGGATATCCCGCGGTATGTGATGAGAGCATCATTGTTTGGGATGTACAACTATGACGGCACCAGACTGCTGCAGTTCATAAAGGCGGACACGGCAGTAGTGTGGGGAACTGACGAGTACTGCTTCACCAAGGAGTACCTTGATGAGATGAAAGAGTACTTGCCGAACGCCGAATATCTGATTTACGAAGGCGGTACCCACGATATTCCGGACGAGTTCCCGGAGAAACTTGCGGGAGATATGAAGAAGTTCTTTTTGGAGGTATGATATGCGTGAGATAAATGATTTTTCCATGGATTTCTTTTCACTGAAAGGAAAGAACGCGATCGTAACAGGAGGCTGCAGCGGACTGGGTCAGTGCTTCTCTCTGGCGTTGGCGAAAGCAGGGGCGAACGTTTTCGTTTTTGCTGCCATCAATGACAACGGCGAGACGAAGAAGCTGGTCGAGGACTGCGGCGTGAAATATTGTTTCATGCAGGGAGATATAACCGAGGACGGCATCTGCGACAAGGTGGCGGATGAGTGCGTGAAACAGCTGGGCAGCATCGACATCCTGGTGAACTGCGCAGGGATCTGCAACATCGCTGACGTGCTGGATTTCGGAAGAAAAGAGTGGGATCCGATGATCGATATCAACCTTACGGGGGCGTTCGATCTGTCCCATGCGGTGGCCAAATACATGATCCCCCAGAAGAGCGGACGGATCATCAATATATGTTCCCTGTTCTCATTCCTCGGAGGGCTGGGCTCACCGGCTTACGCGGCAATGAAGGCGGGCCTGATGGGACTGACGAAAGCGTACGCCGATGAACTGGGTCAGTACGGCATCACCGTCAACGGCATCGCGCCGGGATATTTCCAGACGGCAATGACCGCAGGGACCGGAAGCGGCAATGAAGAGGATCCAAAATATATCAAGATCAAGGAACACATTCCTATGGACCGCTGGGGAGAGAGACAGGACCTTATGGGAGCCATGGTATTTCTGGCAAGCAAGGCGGCCGACTATGTGAACGGAACTGTCCTGGTCGTTGACGGAGGCTACCTTGTAAGATAGACAGGAGACCCATATGAGCGAGCAATACATTTTAGGAATAGACGAAGGCTCACAGAGCGCGAAGATACAGATCTTTGACACAAAGGGAAACATAGTATGCGAAGGGAAACATCCCCTGAAGCCCTACGATCTTCCGAAGCCGGGATACGTTGAACATCCCGGGGACGACTGGTGGGAAGCCATATGCGCCGCCGGGAAGAAGTGCATGGCGGCATTCAAAGGTGACCCGAAGGATATAAAGGGGATAGGACTCTGCACCATCCGTTACTGCAGGGCTTATCTGGATGAGAACTGCATGCTGGCTCAGCCTGCCCTGTCCTGGATGGACGTGCGGGTGTCGGCGCCGTATGTCCACGAGAATCCGAAGGTCAGGTACATCGTGGCGTCTTCAGGGTATATCACATTCAGACTGACGGGAGAAAAGAAAGACAGCGCCGGTATCTACGAAGGCGGATGGCCGGTAGACGTGGATACATGGGACTGGTCGGAGGATCCGGCCGCCTATGAAGAATGCGGTATGCCGAGAGACATGCTCTTTGACCTGGTAAAACCGGGCGACATACTGGGATATGTGACCGATGAAGCAGCTGAGGCGACAGGATTTCCCGCGGGAGTGCCTGTTGTGGCCACGGCCAACGATAAAGCAGTTGAAGGTCTGGGGACCGGATGCGTGGGAGACGACACCGTATGTCTCTCGCTGGGCACATACACCGTCGCAATGATGGAAGGCAAAGAATTCCTCAGGGATACGGAATACACCTGGCCGAAATTTTCCTGTGTTCCCGGCAAGTATCTGTATGATACCTGGGGTATACGCCGCGGCATGTGGACCGTAAGCTGGTTCAGGGATATCCTCGGTGACGGTTATGCGGCTGAGGCCGAAGCGAAAGGGCTGGCGCCGGAGAGAATGCTGGACATGGAGGCGGAGCAGGTACCTGTAGGAAGCGACGGGCTTATGACGGTGCTGGACTGGCTGCCCTGGGTAGACGCCAGATACAAGAAAGGCATCATGATCGGCTTTGACGGCCGGCATACGAGAGGGCATATACACCGTTCCATTCTGGAAGCGGTAGCCCTTACCCTGAAGAAATACATTTTCGATATGACAAATGAGATCGGAGTCGATATCAAACAGGTCATCGTAACGGGAGGCGGCGCTTCCGGCGATTTGTTCATGCAGATAATCGCAGACGTCCTGGACATCCCGACTGTCCGCAATGAAGTAAGCGGCGCGGCAGGACTGGGAGCAGCCATCTGCGCGGCGGTAGCGGCAGGCATTTATCCTACCTTTGATGATGCTGTTTCAGGCATGGTGCGGGTATCGGACCGTTTCGAACCGATAGAGGAAAACGTTTCCTTATATAATAAGGTGTATCCGATTTACTGGGACATCACCAATCACACCGACGAGATATTGAAAAAGACTTACGAGATATTTGAGTGATCATATTTCCGGCGCGGCTTTTCCGGCGACGCGGCATTGCGTCCGGAACAGAGCTGCGGCGGTATAGTTTTTCAGGGAGGTCTGTAAATGACATACAAATTGTCCGATCTGGGATCAGATATCCTTTCCGACATAAAGACGTTCTGCGAGCGGGATCTCCGGGCGCAGGCAGCAGAAGCAGACAGGACACGGCAGGGCGTGGAGGAACTTTATGAAGCCACCGGCCGGATGGGTCTTGGCGTTCTTTTCGTGCCGGAAGCTAACGGCGGTCTGGACCTTACTCCTGAAGACAGGGCGGCGATACTGGAAGAACTGGCATACTGCGACGCAGGGGTCGCGGTATCGTACATGGCCAACTGTCTTGCGACAGTGCCTCTGAAGATGTACGCTCCGGACGATCTTATGGATTCCTGCTGCCGGATGATGCTTGAGGGAAAGTTCGGCGCGTTCTGCCTGACTGAAGATCAGGCGGGAAGCGATATAGACGGAATCCTGACGAGAGCGGAACATATAGACGGAGAGTACGTGGTCAACGGAACCAAAGCCTTCGTGACCAATGGAAATGCGGCGGGCTTTTACATAGTTTTTGCGAAGACAGACAATGGGCTGTCGGCGTTCTGCGTTGATGCAGATACGGAAGGAATAACCGCAGGGGAAGACGAACGGAAACTGGGCATACGAAACTCCCGGACCTGCGAAGTTTCCTTTACAGACGTAAAAGTACCGGAGGACCGTCTCCTGGGAGCCGAAGGAGAAGGGAAGAAAGTCGCAGCTTCGGCGCTGGACAGAGCCAGAGCCTTCTGCGCAGCCGCGGCGACCGGCGTGGCAAGAAGATCCCTTGACCTTGCGGCCGCCAGAGCAGAGGAACGGATACTGTTCGGCAAGCCTCTGGCACATCTGGAAAACGTGCAGATAAAGCTGGGGGAAATGCGTGAGAAGATCGGGGCAGCCGGGCTCAGCTGTGTGCAGGCCCTTGAGCTCATAAGGGAAGGCAAAGACTGCCGGGCAGCGTCAGCTTACGCTAAATGTCTGGCCGCGGACACTGCCGTGTTCTGCGCGGATTCGGCGCTGCAGATATACGGCGGCTGCGGATACTGCGAAGATTATCCGGTGGAGAAACTCTTCAGGGACGCGCGGATCTTCAGGATCAGTGAAGGCGCTAACGAGGTGCTGCTGGAGATGATCGGACGCGGAACGGACCGGCCGCGAGCCTGATTTGGCACAAATTTGTGTTTTTATGTAAACAATGGTAAAATATTAGTTAACAATTACTATTAGTTATCGGTATTTATATGAGAGGAGGTAAAAATGGAATCATCAAAAAAGATTCGTTGGGGCGTTTTTCTCGTTCCGTGGATCCTTGCGATTCTTGTGATCATCCTGAACTTCGTCAGCGGAGAAGCGTTCAACAGCGTTATCATGTCGGTCACGAGCTTTATCCTGGATGATTTCTCATGGCTGTTCGCTTTAATGGCATTCATATGCGTGATACTGATAATAGCAGCCTACTTTTCCAAGTTCGGAAGAGTAAGGATCGGCGGAAGAAACGCGAAGCCGATCATGAACATGAGCAACTATGTGTGGATAGTACTCTGTACGATCATGGCAGCAGGAATACTCCTGTGGGCATGCGCAGAGCCTATGTATCACTACTATGGCCCGCCGGCATCTGTTGCGGCAGAAAGCCCGGGAGCTATAGAATTCATCATGAAGGATATCTTCCTTGAGTGGACGTTCACACCGATGTGCATATACGGTGTTCCGGCGATCCTGTTCGCATTCCTGTTCTACAATGCGAAGAAGAGCTACTCACTGGGCAATCTGCTCTATCCTACACTGAACTACGAGAGAGCTCAGAAGTTCTCACCGGTAGTAGACGTTATCTGCCTGCTGGCTCTCGTATGCGGCATGGCTGCATCAATGGGATCAGCGGTATTCCTCGTAACAGGAGGCATGTCTACTCTGACCAACGGAGGCATCAGTTCAACAGTTCTTTCATGGACCATCGTAGCGGCGATCATCGTAGCGGCGTTCGTTGCTTCGGCTGTATCCGGCATCATGAAAGGAATCCGTATTTTGTCGACGATCAACTCCAGGATCTACATCGGACTGGGTATATTCGTATTCATATTCGGACCGACGTTCTACATCCTGAACATGACCATCGAGGGATTCGGCGCATATCTCACAGACTTTGCAAAACAGTCACTGTTCCTGTCCGCAGGAGATGGAGACAAGTGGGCTATGTGGTGGCCGGTATTCTACTGGTGCAACTGGATGGCATGGATGCCTGTAACAGCGGCATTCCTCGGAAGGATCTCAAGAGGATACACAGTAAGAGAAGCGATACGCGTAATCGTAGTATTCCCGGCACTGTTCTCAGTAGTATGGCTCGGACTGTTCTCGACAACGTCACTTTACTACGAGCTGCAGGGCAAGGGCATCAACGAAGCGATGACCAACGGCGGAACAGAATACGCTACATATGCTGTATTCCAGCAGATGCCGATCGCAACTATTGCTATCGCGGTATTCCTGATAGTAGTATTCATTTCCTTCGTAACAGCATCTGACTCCAACACGAACGCTATGTCAGGCCTCTGCACGAGCGGACTTTCCGCAGACGACGCAGAATCCCCAACATGGCTCAAGATCGTTTGGGGAGTTACCATCGGAGCTATGTGCGTGATCTTCATCGCAGCATTCCAGTCCACAGACGCTCTCAAGTATCTGTCGAACCTTGGAGGCTTCCCGGTAGTATTCTTCCTGATCATCATTTCGATCTCGTTCGTAAAGGTAATGATGAATCCGAAGAAATACGATACGTTCAAGGAGGACTACGACGAATACGGCGTGCCTATTCCTTCTGAACGTCAGAAGTCTGAGCAGCAGGAGATGAAAGAAGCGAAAAAAGCTGCCGCGGCTACTGCATAAGCAGCTGCGCGCAGGCGAAAGGGACGGACGATGAAGAAAGGCAAAAGCAATGAGCCAAAGGAAATAGTTCTGCCGGAGGACGTAGCAGAATCATACCGGTTCAGTTACGATCTCACATATGATGAGGCGTACAGGACTTTTTCTCTGCTGGCGTTCAAAAGGAGCAATAAGTTCCGGCTGATAGCAGGAGTGGCTCTGACGGCAGGCGCGATACTCATGCTGGTGCTGTTCGCACTGGACAACACCA
>JAFYIC010000099.1 GCA_017538845.1 Bacillota bacterium
CGGGGCCTTATCCAGGTCATCGATAAGGGCTCTTTCCACCTTTTCCGGCGCTCCTTCCCCGGTCCGTGTTATAGCCGCAATGGTCCCGTCTTCGTTGTATTCCGGCTCGTAAAACTCAGGGATATATATGCCCTGCAGTTTGCTCGCTTTTTCAAGGAATGTCCGGCGGTCTGCGCCTTCATCGCGGCACTTTATATACAGCTCTGATATCTCAACTATGTTTTCTTCCCCGTCACCTATCATGAACAGATCGAAAATATCGGCCAGAGGCTCCGGGTTGAAAGCGCATGGGCCTCCCGCAGTGATCAGTGGCCATTCCTGCCCGCTTTCCTCACGCTCTTTTCTTGTCAGCGGTATCCCTGACAGTTCCAGCATGTTCAGTATGTTGGTATACGAAAGTTCGTACTGGAGAGTGAACCCTATTATGTCCATTTCCCTGACCGGTGTCTTGGTTTCTATGGTAAAGAGAGGTATATCCTCCTCCCGCATGATCTTTTCCATGTCATCGGCGGGAGCGAATATCCTTTCGCAGAAAATACCTTCCTGATGGTTCAGTATGGTATACAAAATCTGCATTCCCACGAATGACATGCCTATCTCGTAGGTGTCGGGGAATGCAAAGCCAAACCGCAGATCCGTCTTTTCCGGATCCTTCATTATGCTGTTGATCTCTCTTCCGATGTACCGGCCCGGCTTTTCTACTCGCTTAAGCAGCCGGTCCATCTGCCTCTGTCTGATCATAAAGACCTTTCTGATATATCAAACTTCCGGAGTTTCCTGTTTCATGAGATCATCTATGGAAATCCCTATGATCTCCTCGATCCGATTCATGAGTTCCTTCATGTCGTCCTTTTTCTTCAGTATGGCGATGACCGCGTCATCGTGTCCCTGGGCTTTTGCCTTCTCTATGATGTACTGCATCCTGGCATCAACGCCTACGTACTGGTCTTCCTTTACGATCCTGTCGCCGATGACTACCATGTCGGTCTCATTGAGCTGCTCAACAGGAGAATACCTGGAGTATTTCATGTGCACCTGTATGATATCCGCCTCTTCCACGTATCCCCAGTTTCTCACAAGCCTCGCTCCCACTTCCCAGTGTTTTTCCTTGACCCTGGATATGTCGTGCAGAAGTCCGGCGCCCTGGATAAGTTCCAAATCCAGTTTGTATCCGTGCTGATTCAGAGCGTTAGCGATCTTCAGCGCCGCGTCTGTGACAGCGATGCAGTGCCTGACCACGTGGGGCGGCGTGTTATACACCCGGAGGAAGTACATGCATTCTTCTCTTGTGGGATGCTTTGTCCTGAATTCCAGCACTGATACTTTCCTTTCCTGCGCGCACGCTTCATGCCGTCAACTCTTTGAAAATTATATCATAAAAAAGTCGCGTTTGGATATTTTATTCGCCTCCTCCGGGGGCCGGACCGCTCCCGGTCTTTTGTCATTTCCTACATATATTTGTGCAATTTGACCTTTATTTTTCCCCACAGGTGGTATATAATTTGCAAGTGTGGGTTTTTCAGGGACCCATCGGAATTATTTACTTTTATATTTATATCGCAATAATGATCGTTTGAAAGGAAGGTGCAGATTCAAATTGAAGAAGAATATCTTAAGAATCGGACTAATGACACTTTTGCTTCTGATCCTCAGCGCAAGCGCGGTATTCGCTGAATCAGAAGGGCACCACAATATCGGTGAAACACTTCCGATATGGAGCTGTATCCCGTTCGTGGGAATGCTGCTTTCCATAGCTATCTTCCCGCTGGTAAAACCTGAATTCTGGGAAAGGAACCAGCTGAAGATCGCTCTTATGTGGGGACTTATTTTCCTGATCCCGTTCGGCATCGCATACGGCATCGGTGAGCTTACATTCCAGGTACTGGAGATCATACTTCTTGACTACCTGCCGTTCATCGTGCTTCTGTTCGGACTGTTCGTTGCAGCAGGCGGCATCGTGCTGAAGGGTTCAATAGCAGGAACAACCAAAACTAACGTAATTATGCTTCTGATAGGAACTGCACTTGCAAGCTGGGTCGGAACAACAGGCGCGGCAATGCTCATGATCAGACCTATAATCAGATCCAACGCATGGAGACAGAGAAAAGCTCATATCATAATTTTCTTCATCTTCATGGTAGCGAATATAGGCGGATGTCTTACACCTGTCGGTGACCCGCCGCTGTTCCTTGGATTCCTGAGAGCAGTACCGTTCTTCTGGACGATGAAGCTCTTACCGCTTCTTCTGTTCAATATCGGTATCCTGACAGTGCTCTTCATCATATTCGACAGAAGAGCTGTCAAGAAGGAACTGGCTCAGGGAAGATCACCTATCAACGTTCCTGAAGGCGAGGCAAAAGAGCCTATCAGAGTTGAAGGCGCTCACAACCTCATTTTCGTAGCTATGATAGTAGGCGCTGTTATCCTCAGCGGTCTCCTTCCGAGCATCAGCAGCGTATTTGCTGACGGCAACGGATTCACCGTAGGCGGAGTAACGATGCCCTGGACAAGCGTAGTTGAGATAATCATAATCCTCATCGCCGCGTTCCTGTCACTGAAGACAACAAAGAAAGAAACCAGAGAATTCAACAACTTCACATTTGCGCCTATCGCAGAAGTTGCAAAACTGTTCATCGGTATATTCCTCACCATGATCCCGGCCCTTGCCATACTCAAGGCAAACGGAAGCGAACTTGGTGTTACAGAGCCATGGCAGTTCTTCTGGATGACCGGTGCCCTGTCCTCATTCCTGGACAATGCTCCGACATATCTGGTATTCCTCACCACAGCGGCATCATCCGGGCTCACAGGTTCCGGAATGGTGGCAACTACTGTGGGCGCGGTACCGCAGATCTACCTTATGGCCGTATCTGCCGGCGCCGTATTCATGGGAGCCAACACATACATCGGAAACGCACCGAACTTTATGGTCAAGTCCATCGCGGAAGAAAACAAGATAAAGATGCCATCCTTCTTCGGATACATGGGATGGTCCGTATGCATACTCATACCGATCTTCCTCCTGGACATGGTCATCTGGTTCCTGTAGTCCGTAACGATCGATCAATAAAAGAGCTGTTGCATTTCGCAACAGCTCTCTTTTTTTATTACCGTATGTTACTTCTATTTCTGCTTTTTCTTTTCCTTCATCTTCTCCACCAGGGCGTTCGACCTGTCGTGAAAATCGGGAAGTTCGGTCACTATGCCCATGGCTGATGAGATCATGTCCAATGCAGGCCTCAGTTCCAGCTTCTCCGAATACTTTATATTCCGCTTAGTGAACCTGATTGCCTCCTGAGGGCCTGAAATCAACTTCTGCATGTATTTTTCCGTGAATTCGTCCAATTCCTCAGGTTCCACCGCAAAGGTCACCAGACCGAGTTTTTCGGCTTCTTCACCTGTGATTATCTTTCCCGTCCAGAAAAGATCCATCGCCTTATCCGTGTTGGTCAGCCTGGGCACGAAATACGTGCCGCCGTCACCGGGTACGATACCTACGTTGAGATAGGTCTCTCCCACTTTGGCCTTTTTCGAGCATATCCTTATGTCGCACATGAGGGCCATGTCGAATCCGGCTCCTGTGGCAGGTCCCTGTATCTTACATACAACAGGCTTGTCTATCTGATCCATGATGAAGGCCACCTTGTGGATCTTTTTCCATATGGAATTCTTTCTGGCAAGAGCCGTGGATGTAATATCGTCTTTGCTTTCAAAGAAACCGTGACCGGCAGCCATGGCTTTCACATCTCCCCCTGAGCAGAAGGCTTTTCCGTTGCCGCTTACCAGAACCGCGTATATATCGTCATTGTCGCGGCATTCAAGGAGAGCTTCCGCCCACAGGTCTATCATCTCATCGGAAAATGAGTTGAATGATTCAGGTCTGTTGAGTGTTATCCTCGCCAGATGATCCTCCACCGAAAACAATACGTCTGACATTTATATCTCCTTTCACCGGCATCCGCCGGATTTGGATGTGTCTTATATTCCTTATCTATATCATATATTATTATTCGTCATTGTCGAATGCAAGTTCCGTGTGTTAGTATAGTAAGGCAGTTATATTTTACTTTGATTATTTGATACAGGAGCAGAACAATGAATGACAAACAGCCGAGAGGCATAGCACTTCTTCCGATACTGGTATTCCTGGTTATTTACCTTGGAAGCGGCATCTACTACGAATACATATCACCTCCCGAAGGCGGGATGGGATTCTACATCATGTCAGTAGTAGTGGCCTTCATGATCGCGCTGGTGGTGGCTTTTATACAGAACCCTGCGCTTTCATTCGATGAAAAGATACACGCATGCGCCAAAGGCATAGGCGATGACAACATCACTATCATGCTTTTCATATTCCTGATGGCCGGAGCTTTCAGCGGTATAGCAAGTGAAGCAGGCGGAGCCACAAGCACGGCCAACATGCTTCTTAACGTGATACCTCACGGGTTCGAGATACCGGGACTGTTCATAATAGCATGTCTCATATCCATGGCCATGGGAACATCCTGCGGAACTATCACCGTACTGGCGCCCATCGCTCTCGCAGTGGCAAATTCCGCACATCTGAATCTTCCCATGTGCATAGCCGCAATAGTGGGAGGCTCCATGTTCGGTGACAATCTGTCCTTCATTTCGGATACTACCATTGCAGCCACCAAGACTCAGGGCTGCGACATGAAAGACAAGTTCAAAGCCAATCTGTGGATAGCGCTACCCGCTGCCATAGCCACACTGATAATACTGATAATCGTATGCATGAAGGGACAGAGCGTGGGTCTTGAACACTACGACTTCAACCTGCCTCAGGCAATACCATACTTTGCGGTGCTCATCGCAGCCATATGCGGTATAAACGTGTTCATCGTACTTGGTTCGGGAACTATACTTTTCCTGATCGTAGGACTTCTCACAAAGTCCCTCACTTTCGACACGGCCTTCAGTTCCATGGGCAACGGCGTCTCCGGCATGTTCGAGACCATGATCGTGACCATACTTGTAGCATCCATCGGATCACTGATGAAGGAATACGGCGGCTTCGAGTGGATACTGCAGAAAGTAAGGAACAGAGCCAAGGGCAAGAAAGGCGCGAAACTGGGCATCGGTCTTCTCGGTTCCCTTATGGATATAGCTACAGCCAATAACACGGTAGCCATAGTAATGGCCGGACCTATCGCAAAGGATATAGCTGAAGAATACGATATCTCGCCTAAGGAAACGGCATCACTGCTTGATATTTTCTGCTGCGTATGGCAGGGCATAATCCCCTACGGAGCACAGCTTCTGATCGCTGCGGGGATCGCAAAGATAACGAGCATATCAATAATACCGTTCCTGTTCTACCCGTTCCTGCTGCTGGTGGCAGTTCTTATAGCAATAGCGATAAAGAAGAAATAAGGATAAAAAAAGGCCCCGCAAAAGCGGGGTCTTTGGTATCCTGATATATCTACTGTTTTTTCAGGTATTCCTCCAGACGGGGGAATACTTTTTTAGTGAAAGCCACGGCTTCAACTACCGTCTTCGGGCCTGTCACTATATCGCCGGCTGCGAATACGCCGGGAGTACTGGTCTCTCCCCACTCGTTGACGTCAAGAAGTCCCTTCTGGGTCAGTTTGACGCTTCCGGTGTTCATATCGGCTCCCGGGCCCTGTCCTATGGCAAGTATCACGGAATCTGCCGGTACGTCGAAAGTATCCGAATAATCCTCTTCAAATACCGTCTGACCGTCTTCAGTCTCGTTTCTCACGACTCTAACGCAGCGCACGCCGTCTTCAAGTATACGCACCGCCTGGGCGTAATGTACGAATTCAACGCCGTCGATTTCGGCCATCTCGATCTCATCGCGATTGGCCGTCATGTCCTCCGTTCCTTTGTAATGTAAAATGGTCACATGTGAATGCTGTCTTCTTACGGCAGTTCTTGCGGCGTCAATAGCCACGTTGCCCGCGCCTACTATAGCTACCCTGCTACCAAGTGTGAAAGTATCAGGCGACTTAAGATAATCTATGGCAAAGTGCACGTGTCCCAGAGTCTCTCCGAGAAGTCCAAGTTTGTTGGGCCGTCCCGTTCCTGTTGCGACAAAGACTGCTTTATATCCGTCCGGGAACAGATCTGCTATCTGGATGTTGGTGCCTATCCTCGTGTTCGGTCTGAATCTGAGACCCATGCGGATCATCAGTTCCCTGTACATGTCCAGAAGATCCCTTGAAAGACGGAACGGCGGTATGCCGTAACGCAGGACTCCTCCAATGTTGTCCTGAGCTTCGAACAGGGTAACGTCATATCCTTTGAGCAGTAGCTGCATGACCATGGAAAGGCCTGCCGGACCTGCTCCGGCCACAGCTACTTTGATACCGTTTTTCTCTATCTCGGGAGGTGTCATCGTCTCCAGATAGAATCTCGAGATGTACTCCTCGATCCGGTAGAACTCCACCGGGCCGCCTTTTTTCCCCAGAACACAGTGTCCCATACAGTTGCGCTCGTGAGGACATATCACGGATGTTATGGCAGAAAGCGGATTGTTTCTGAAAAGTACTTCTCCTGCCTCCGCCATTTTCCCGTCAAGAAACAGATTCATGATCTGTGGTATCGGCGTAGCCACAGGGCAATTTGATGCGCACATAGGCTTCGGGCATTTGAGACATCTTTCTGCTTCGTTTTTTATCGATGACATTTCATTCACCATCCAATCTTGAAATATCACATGACATTTCAAATCATATATTCATCAACGATCAATTCCGGTCTCTGTTCTCAGTCATCATAGTATTCAAACTCAAAATCTTTTATCCTGACGGTGTCACCTTCTTCAAGTCCCAGTTCTTTCAGTCTTTCGATAGCCATGTTCTTCTCAAGATATTTGTACAGGTATCTCAGCGATCCCAGGTCGTTGAAATTCGTGGAATCAAATATCTTATGCAGCTGTTTGCCGCTCAGAACATAAACTCCGGTATCTTCTTCCTTATATGCTTCTATCTTCCTGTAGTCCGGATCGTTATCTTCTTTATCAAAATCGAAGGTCTCTACAGGCTCTTCTTCCACCGGCTCCTCTTCCAGTCTCTGCAGCATGCGCGCTGCCGCATTGAGTACTTCTTTCACGCCTTTTCCCGTTGCAGCGGACATGGGATATATTTCATATCCCTTCTCTTCCGCGTGGGCCTTCAGTCTTTCGTAGTTATCGTTTCCGTCCTCCAGAATATCCATCTTGTTTGCTGCAACGATCTGGGGTTTCTTCAGCAGCGCTTCCGAATACTGCTTCAGTTCCTCGTTGATCTTGTCCATATCTTCGACAGGATCTCTTCCTTCGCTGCCGGAAACGTCTATGACGTGTATCAGCACTTTCGTGCGCTCTATATGCTTGAGGAAATAGAAACCGAGTCCTGCACCTTCATGAGCTCCTTCTATTATACCCGCAATGTCCGCCATTACAAAACTTGTGCTGCCCAGATCGGCCACTCCCAGATTCGGATCTATCGTTGTGAAGTGATAATTGGCTATTTTAGGTCTTGCGCTGGTGGCAACTGAAAGTATCGTGGACTTGCCCACGTTGGGAAATCCCACCAGGCCTACGTCCGCGATGGATTTCAGCTCGAGGATAACGGTACGCTCTTTCGCCTCTCCGCCTGCCTCCGCAAAGTTTGGAGCCTGGCGCACAGAGCTCTTGTAGTGGACGTTCCCTTTGCCTCCCTTGCCGCCTTTAGCGGCAATAAAAGAATCCCCGTCCTGTACAAGGTCGTACATGACCAGGCCGGTCTCCTCGTCCGTTACCACAGTACCCACGGGCACCTTGATCACAAGGTCTGCGCCCTTTTTGCCGTACTGCTTTTTCTTCATACCGTCAGCTCCGGATTCAGCTTCATACTTTCTCTTGTATCTGAAGTCCATAAGCGTCCTCAGATTCCTGTCTGCCATGAAGACTATATCTCCGCCCTTTCCGCCGTCTCCGCCGTCAGGACCGCCTTCGGGAACAAAGGGCTCACGTCTGAATGAAACTGCCCCGTTTCCGCCTTTCCCGGATCTGATGGTTATTTTCGCTCTGTCTACAAACATGCTTCGTGTCCTTTATCTCCATCACTAAAAAAGCCCCTGCAAGCAGGGGCCTCATGTATCTTTTACGCTTCTTTCGGATAAACGCTTACCTGTTTTCTCTTCTTGTCGAATCTTTCGAACTTAACGGCTCCGTCTATCATAGCAAAGAGAGTGTCATCTCCTCCCTTTCCAACGTTGTTGCCCGGGTGGATCTTAGTTCCTCTCTGTCTTACGATGATGCTGCCAGCTGATACATACTGACCATCTGCACTTTTGACGCCCAATCTCTTGGACTCACTGTCTCTTCCGTTCTTGGAACTTCCTACTCCTTTTTTACTTGACATAGGACTTACCTCCTTTTCGCTCTATTTCAACGCGTTCTCTATAGTTTCTATCATTACCGCATTAGTTGCCTTCTCGTCGATGTCGATCCCGTTTTCCTTAGCGAACTCGATCAGTTCTGCTTTCCTCATGGACTTGAGGGACGGAGTCTTCTTCTGAGCCGGTTCTTCAGCGGGAGCCTCTGCCTCTGCAGGAGCTTCTTCTGCTTCCGGTGCTGCTGCAGGCGCTGCCTTAGCCTCTTTCTTTTCACCGTCGTTTCCGTCAGGTGAGATACCCTCGATCTCTACGAGTGTATACGGCTGTCTGTGGCCCTGCTTTTTCCTGTAGTCTTTCTTTGCCTTGTACTTATAGATGATGACCTTGTCGCCTTTGCCTGTCTCAACGACCTTGGCATATACTCTGGCTGCATCTACGTAAGGTGTTCCTACAGCTATGTCTGCGCCTTCGCCGACAACTAATACTTTGTCAAATTCAACCATTGCGCCGTCGTCAGCGTTGAGTTTCTCAACTTTCAGCTGATCGCCGACCTTTACGCGGTACTGTTTTCCGCCTGTTTCGATTACTGCATACATTATTGTTTTTACCTCCTCTTTCCAGCCTCGCCGTTATGGGCAGCATACGCTTTCAAAGAGCCCATTCCGAGCGGCTTCCAGTTAAACATGATATCATCGGCGTTCTGTCATGTCAAACGTTTTTTTAAAGAGCGGCCGCTGTTTTTCAGCGGCCGCACAATGTCTCTTTTATGGCGTTGTATTCGTCATCCCGAAAGGTAATTATCAGATGTCTTCTCCGGCAGGAGGTTCCTCTATGATCTCCCCGTCTTCATTGACCAGATAATCGTCATGCCTGGTCACCGAATCCAGCAGCATCTGCTCCAGACTTCCTGTAATCTCCGGGTTGTCTGCTAGGAAATCCTTGACGTTTTCTCTTCCCTGTCCGATGCGCTCACCCTGATAACTGTACCAGGAGCCTGCCTTCTCCACAAGTTTGGCCTCTACAGCACAGTCCAGGATATCTCCTTCCCTTGAAATGCCTTTGCCGTACATGATGTCGAACTCTGCGGACTTGAACGGAGGCGCCACCTTGTTCTTTACGATCTTTACTCTTGTCCTGTTGCCCAGGAAAGTGTCTCCTGACTTGATGCTTTCGATCCTGCGCACATCCAGTCTCATGCTCGAATAGAACTTAAGAGCTCTTCCGCCGGTGGTTACTTCCGGATTTCCGAACATTATGCCGACTTTTTCACGCAGCTGGTTTATGAATACCACCGCTGTGTTGGATTTATGAGTGATACCGGCAAGCTTTCTCAGCGCCTGCGACATGAGCCTTGCCTGAAGCCCTACATGTGAGTCTCCCATTTCCCCGGCTATCTCAGCCTTCGGCACGAGAGCTGCCACTGAATCGACAACTACTATATCGATAGCTCCGCTGCGGACCAGCATCTCACAGATCTCAAGGGCCTGCTCGCCTGTATCGGGCTGGGAAACGAGAAGTTCATCAACATCTACTCCCAGTTTTGCCGCGTATTCCGGATCAAGGGCATGCTCCGCGTCGATGAACGCCGCCTTGCCGCCGTTTTTCTGAGCTTCGGCTATCATGTGCAGAGTAAGTGTGGTCTTACCGGAAGATTCAGGTCCGTAAACTTCTATGATCCTTCCTTTCGGTATCCCTCCGATCCCGGTAGCAATATCCAGGCTGATTGATCCTGTGGATATGGCCTCTATGTTGAGTTTGGCTGATTCGTCGCCCATCTTCATTATGGCGCCTTTGCCGAACTGTTTCTGTATCTGGGCCAGTGCCGCTTCCAGAGCTTTTTCTTTATCTTCGTTTCTGATTTCCATTTTTCCCCTCCGTATGTGAATAGAACATTTGTTCTTTTTACATGATATATCATTTTCTCTGCCAGGTCAAGAGAAAAATCACGGATTTCAGGCTTTTATAAATTGTAAATAAATGGTAATTAAATGATATACTTTTCAGCCGGAAGTGTCAATATACCGGGCAGATGTGATATAATGTCTGTGGCATATTAATAACCGGCAAAGAGACGTATGGATCATGTCGCCGGAGCCGGTGACCACAGAAACGGAGTCTGACTGATGAAGAAAACCAAGGCTGCCCTGCTCTTTGTTATATTATCCGCAGCGGCTTACTACCTGATAGCATTCATCGCCTTTGAAAGAGGCGGAGCGCATATTTATAATCTCGTAGCCATACCCATCGTATGTCTCGGCATAGCTCTGGTTTTCAGTGTGCTCAACGGATTTCATCTGCTCTATCCGATCCTGACAGGGCTGTTAACCGTTCCTCTGCCCCTGCTGTTCTTCAATCTATCGATAACGAAGTCCGCTTTGTTCGGTGGTGCCATGGCGGTCATTGCTCTTGTTGGCATGATAATCGGTACTATAATCTATACTGTTGTCAATAAGTCCTGCGGCGTGACCTCCAGAGACAGACGGAAAGCCTATGCCGATAAACCTGTCGGCAAATCCAGGTCCCAGGCGTTCAGGTCGGAAAAGCCCATCGACTTTACCGAGATGCAGCATTCCGATGATCCCGAAAAGGACTATCTTGAAGACGAAGAAACCATCCTTGAAAAAGCGAAAGAAAAAAACGAGCCTGCTGAAAGGCCCGAATATGTTGAATATACCAATGAAGAACTTATCCGCCGCATGCGCGGAGGAAGTATGAATTCGCCTGTATCGCCTTCTCTTTCAAAGACGCGCGACAGAAAATTCGATACCCAGAGGCTTCCTGCGGATTTTCAGACCTGGTTCAATCTGCCGGTCCGCAAAGATATAAAAGACTGGGCTACTTATGACGGCCCTTCCATAACCGAAAAGGCCGCTTCAAAAAACGATCACGATACGCCTGACGATCCTAATCTGTGATCTCATCTATCAGGCGGTTCACCACATCGAACATATTTAACATTGAATAATTCCTGTTCCATTGTCTGCTGATGTTCCTCATTTGGATCTTTCTGCAGACTTCTTTGTCATCGCACACAGCTCCTATATATACAAGACCGACCGGTTTTTCCGGTGTGCCTCCGTCAGGCCCTGCTATGCCTGTCACGGACACGCATATCCTGCTGCCGCTGACTTTTTTCAGACCTCTTGCCATTTCACGGGCAGTTTCTTCACTGACGGCGCCGTGGGCTTTCAACGTCTCTTCTTTTACACCCAGGATCTCTGTCTTCGCCTCATTGCTGTACGTAACGTAGCTTCTCCCGAA
>JAFYIC010000100.1 GCA_017538845.1 Bacillota bacterium
AGGTATCGTTGGCAAATACGGCGATTTCGTACAGGATCTTCTCGGGAAGGCGAGCGGAGTAGAGATAAATATCATTTGTCCTCTCCACGGACCTGTGCTGAAAGAGAATCTCGAATACTATCTTGACCTTTACAACAAGTGGTCAAGCTACACTCCTGAGGAGAAGGGCGTAGTGATCGCGTATACTTCAGTTTACGGCCACACAAAGAAGGCTGTAATGATGCTCCGCGATCAGCTTGTAAGCAAAGGCGTGCCTAATGTGGAGGTATACGATCTCGCCAGAGACGATCAGGCGAAAGCTGTTGACGCGGCGTTCAAATACGACAAGCTGGTTCTTGCCACCACCACATACAATTCGGAGATATATCCGTTCATGCATCATTTCATTATCGGACTCACGGAAAGGAACTTCCAGAAGAGGACGGTAGGGCTCATAGAGAACGGTTCCTGGGCGCCGGCGGCGGCAGGGATCATGAAAGAAATGCTTGCAGGATGTAAGAATATAAAATTCGCCGAGAACAATGTCACTATAAAGTCCGCGCTGAATGAAAAGAGCACGGCAAAGCTGATGAAGCTTGCCGATGAGATGGCAAAGGGCTACGCAGGAGTGCGTAAAAACAAGACCGAACCGGTTGATCCGACCGCGCTCTTCAAGATCGGCTATGGTCTTTATGTTGTGACGTGCAACGACGGCGTTAAAGACAATGGTCTTATTGTTAATACAGTTTCACAGGTAAGCGACAATCCGAACAGGGTGGCTGTAAATATTAATAAGGCTAATTACTCGTGTGATGTCATAAGAAATACGGGAAGACTCAATGTCTGCACACTCAATGAAGACGCGACATTCGATGTTTTCAAACGTTTCGGCTTCCAGTCAGGAAGAGATGTAAATAAATTCGAGGGATTCTCGGAATGTGAGCGCGCAGCTAACGGACTCCCGTTCCTGACGGAATGTGCCAATGCGTTCCTTTCACTTCAGGTGTTCGGAACAGTTGACATGGGTACGCACTGGATGTTCCTGTGCGATGTGAGCGAGACTGAAGTACTGAACGATGTCCCGACTATGACATACAACTATTATCAGGCAAACGTTAAGCCTAAACCAAAGACAGAGATAAAAGGGTGGGTATGTGATACCTGCGGATATGTCTATGAAGGCGAAGAACTGCCTGAGGATTATGAGTGCCCGCTCTGCAAGGCGGACGCAAGCGGATTCCACTACGGGGCTGCTTCAGGCGGCAATACGGTCAAGTGGGTCTGCAACATATGCGGATACGAATATGAAGGCGAGGAACTGCCTGAAGACTTCGTA
This sequence comes from Bacillota bacterium, assembly GCA_017538845.1. Classification (GTDB taxonomy): domain Bacteria; phylum Bacillota; class Clostridia; order Peptostreptococcales; family Anaerovoracaceae; genus RGIG7111. The sequence continues at coordinate 1,316 of JAFYIC010000100.1, forward strand.
TGTCCGATATGTAAACACGGCGCATCCGATTTCACCAAGATGGGATAGAGCCGGATAAACCAACCAAATGCTTTATCTGAATATCAATTAAAAATAATGTCCCTTTCCGGATGATCCGGAAGGGGACATATTTGTTTCTTTATCTGTTTGCGGAAAACCTTTTCTTAAGCGGTTTGCCGCTTCTGTCATATATTACTATCTCAGCAGAAACCCAGTTCATATTTCCTGCAGGCTGTCACCGGTGGCCTTACATATCGGACACTCGGCGTTTCCTTCTTCTGCCTCGAATTCAGCCTGGCAGATCAGGCATTTGTATTTCTTTACTGCCGGGGCTGCATCAGAAGGTTCTTCAGACGCTGAAGCTTCCTGCGGTGCGTTTTCATTCATATAATCGCCGAAGGGGGCTCCCGCATGCGGGATATCTGTGTATTCCGCGATCTCTTTATTGGTGGTCACAAGATCGCTCACATCAAGGTCTTTAAGCGATTTGCGCCCTGTGATGCGGGCGAACATCTCAAGCTCTTCTTTAGAGACGTTGAGGAAGTTAGCGACACGCTGGGCCGCGGTATCTACCTTGAGGCGTGCTCTCAGTTCGGGATCCTGTGTAGCGATTCCTACTGGACAGTTGCCGCTTCCGCATATGCGGTACTGCTGGCAGGCTGCAGCTATCAGTGCAGCGCTTGCGATCGCTACCGCGTCAGCGCCCATTGCCAGTGCTTTGGCGAAATCCGCGGAGACTCTGAGTCCTCCCGTGATGACAAGGTCGATGTCGGAACCGATGGAGTCAAGATACTTCCTGGCTCTTGAGAGAGCGTAAATCGTCGGAACTGAAGTGTTCTCGCGCAGCATAAGGGGACTTGATCCTGTTGCGCCACCTCTGCCGTCGATGGTTATGAAGTCAGGCTCTGCGTATACGCAGTATTCAAGATCTGCTTCGATCCTGCCCGCTGCTATCTTCAGACCGATGGGTCTTCCGTCCGAATATTTACGGAGCATCGAAACCATGTCTTTCAGATCGTCCTTTGTTTTCACTTCAGGGAACTTGCTGGGGCTCTGGACTTCTTCACCCGGATTCTTGCCGCGGAGAGCCGCGATCTCAGGAGTAACTTTTTCTCCCGGAAGATGACCGCCCATTCCCGGTTTTGTGCCCTGACCGATCTTGACTTCGATAGCGTCGGCTGATTTGAGGTTTTCAGCAGTTACGCTGTATTTGTTAGGAATATATTCAAAGATATACTTGTATGCGGCTTCCTTTTCTTCGGGAAGTATGCCGCCTTCACCACTGCACATGGCTGTCTTTGCCATAGCGCTGCCTTTGGCAAGAGCAACTTTGATCTCTCTTGAAAGAGCGCCGAAAGACATATGTGAAATGTATACAGGACTTTCGATAACCATCGGTTTTTTCGCGTGTTTACCGATAGTGACCTGTGTATCAACGAATTCCCCGTCATTGAGAGGCGCAGGATTGAGCTGTGCTCCCAGGAACATGATTTCGTCCCATGAAGGGGAGGGCTTCAGTATTCCCATCGCCGCGTCGATTTTCTCGCCGGTCACTGCCATCTGATGGATCTCATCCATATATCTGCAGTCGGGATCCTGCCGTTCAAACTGAGGGTCGTAGGCCAGTTCGCCTTCAAAAGCAGGAGCGCACGCGCCACCGCCGCCGACTGCCTCGAATTTTCCTTTAGGCTGTTTGCAGATAGGACATTCAGTCAGTTCATCGAAGGATTTTCCTTCCGCATCTTCATCAAAGATATATCCGCAGACACTGCATTTATATACTGCCATAGTCGTTCTCCTTTGTACGTGTTTTACTGTCGATATCCATAACGCGTGAAAGGACGTCACAGATACAGGTAAAATATTTTCTTACATTATATGCGTAATAATACTTGTAATAGGATAGTACAATTTTTCACGCAAAATGTCAATTTACAGAAAGGCGGAAAACAGTCTGTTTTCCGCCTTTATATATTCACTTAAATGATCTTTCCTGAGGTATCCGGCGCTTTACTGTTTCGGCTTGTCGGGAGGTGCACTTCCGTTTCCCTGTCCCGGTTTGTCAGGAGGTGTGTTTCCGTTTCCGGGACCTGCTCCGTCAGGAGGTGCGCCATTACCGCCACCGCCCTGCGAGGCGCTTTCAGGGACTTCCACTTTGGAACCCTCAGAAGCAGTGCCTTCTTTGTACTTCTTGCCGTTCACATACAGGGTATGCCCGTTCAGATCGATAGAATCAGCA
>JAFYIC010000101.1 GCA_017538845.1 Bacillota bacterium
GACATAGTATTCAACTCCCTCATGGGAATGAGAGGCCTTGCGCCTACATACGCGGCCATACTTGCAGGGAAGACAATAGCCCTGGCCAACAAGGAGACCCTGGTGGCAGGCGGCGACCTGATAATGAAGACGGCGGCGGAAAAAGGCGTCAGCATACTTCCTGTGGACAGCGAGCACAGCGCCATTTTCCAGTGCATACAGGGAAACGAAGGAAACCCGGTGAAGAGGATCATCCTCACCGCTTCCGGCGGACCTTTCAGAGGATATCCGAGAGAGCAGCTTGAAGAAGTCACTTTAGAGCAGGCTCTGAAACATCCCAAATGGAACATGGGACGAAAAATAACCATTGACTCCGCTACACTTATGAACAAGGGGCTGGAGGTCATCGAAGCAAGATGGCTCTTTGACGTGAGACCTGATCAGATACAGGTGGTGGTACATCCGCAGAGCATCGTCCATTCGGGAGTGGAATTTATGGACACGTCGGTGCTGGCCCAGATGGGACTTCCCGACATGAGGATACCCATAAGCTACGCCCTGGAATACCCGGGAAGATGCGTCAACGAATTTGAGTCGCTGGACTTTTTCACGACTGCGTCACAGCTGACATTTGAGAAGCCGGACATGGAGACCTTCAAATGCATAGGCTTCGCATACAGGGCCCTTGAAGAGGGCGGCACTCTGGCGGCAGCCATGAACGGAGCCAACGAAGTGCTGGTACAGCAGTTCCTGGAGAAAAAGATAAGATTCATAGACATACAGGACACGCTGGAAAAGATAATGGATACTCATGACAACAGCTTTGACATGAGTATTGAAAATATCCTTGAAGCCGACAGGCTTGCAAGGGAAAAGACGATGGACATACTGAAGAAATAAACGGAGATACTGAGTAAATGATAACCGTAATATGCGGCATTTTAATATTCTGCCTTATGATCTTCCCCCACGAACTGGGGCACTTTCTCACCGCCAAGGCATGCGGGGTGAAAGTCAACGAGTTCGCTATGGGGATGGGTCCTGCCATATACAAAAAGCAGAAAGGCGAGACTCTCTACGCCATCCGTGCGATCCCCATCGGCGGATATTGCGCCATGGAAGGAGAGGATGAGGACTCGGAAGATCCCAGGGCATTCGATAATAAGACCAACTGGCAGAAGGCCATAATACTGGCGGCAGGTTCTGCCATGAACTTTATCGTGGCCCTGATCATAATCATAGGGCTGACTTTCTATACGGGAGTAGCCACAACGACGCTGGAGACGGTGACCGATGGCAGCCCTGCCATGGAAGCGGGTCTGCAGGAAGGCGACGTCATAACCGCTGTCGACGGGGAAGAGACAGACAGCTGGGCTGAGGTGACCGGCGCTATTGGCGCTGCTAAACCGGGAGATACGGTGGCTCTGACCGTGGACAGGAACGGCAGCGAAAAGACTCTCACCAGCAAGGTTGAAAAGGCCGATGACGGAAGGAGCGTAATAGGCGTTCAATGCCACGTTTCCCATGGCTTTTTCGCATGCATCGCGGGGGGCTTCAAGAGCACAGGACGGATGATAGCCACTCTGGGACAGGCTCTCAGGCAGCTTTTCACAGGACAGGTGGGCATGGATCAACTGGGAGGCCCGGTAGCCATAGTCAAAGTGGCCGGTGACGCGGGAAAGAACGGCATAGCCACTTTCCTTTACCTTGCGGCTTTCATAAGCATCAACCTGGGCGTGTTCAACCTTCTTCCATTCCCGGCTCTCGACGGGGGAAGGCTGGTATTCCTGGTGATCAGAAAGGTAACGGGAAAGAGAGTGACCAAATCGGCGGAAGCGAAGGTCCATTTCATAGGTATCGTGCTTCTGCTGGCATTGATGGTATACGTCACCTGGAACGACATATCCCGTCTGTTCACAGGATAAGAAAAAAGCGGCATGCGGGATCGGGACGCGGATGTTTCCGGACATTCCGGGACGCGGACGCAAACTGTTCCAATTATGGTACATGCCTGTAGATATAATATGAGATACCCGGGAGAAATCAATGAGTAAAAAATCAGTAAAGTGCGGTGATGTGACCATAGGAGGCGGAGCACCTGTCTCCATACAGTCCATGACCAACGTGGATACGAGGAATATAAAGGCGGTGGCCAGACAGATCAACGACCTTGCGGCGGAAGGCTGCCAGATAGTCAGGGTCGCTGTTCCGGACATGGAAAGCGCCGAGGCATTGAAGACCATCAAGGAGATGAGCCCCATCCCCGTAGTTGCAGACGTGCACTTCGACCACAGGCTGGCGATAAAGGCCATCCAGATGGGCGCGGACAAGATAAGGATAAATCCGGGCAACATCGGTTCGAAGCAGAAGGTAAAGGAAGTAGTAGAGGCAGCGAAGGAAAGAGGGATCCCCATCAGAGTGGGAGTGAACTCAGGCTCCCTTGAAGAAAGCATCCTGAAGAAATACAGCGGAGTTACGGCGGAAGGCCTCGTGGAGAGCGCTCTCAATAATCTCCACATCATAGAGGACATGGGGTACGACAATCTGGTGGTTTCACTTAAGTCGTCGGACGTGCAGATGAATTACGACGCCCATGTGCTGATCGCGCAGAAGATGGATCACCCCATCCACATCGGGATAACCGAAGCGGGCACCGTGCACAGGGGAAA
>JAFYIC010000102.1 GCA_017538845.1 Bacillota bacterium
ATACGGACCCCGTTCGATATGGATATGTCCGTCTGTCATCTTTTCCATGCAGATCTCCTGATCAATAAAAGCAAAAGCCATCAGTTCTTTTAGGACTCGATGGCTTTCCTGGTGCGGGTAAGAGGACTTGAACCTCCACGAAGTTGCCCCCACTAGAACCTGAATCTAGCGCGTCTGCCAATTCCGCCATACCCGCATATTTACTTTTTGAACAGCGGCTTCTCGCTGTTGCCACGTAATTATACATAAAACGTTTTTGAGTGTCAACAACGGTTTGCAGTAGTCGAAAACACAAAAAACTTCTTCTTTTGTTGTGAGGTTTCACGATATTTAATAACCATAGTTTTAATCCGATATCAATTCTCCCAATATCAAAGTACAATTGAGATATAAGAAACCATTTTTCAGCTGATCATCAGGAGAACAACCATGAGCAAAAAAGCAAAAGTAACTGTCGATCCTGCCTATAAGATCGGCAGGATAGAGAGCAAACTCTTCAGCGCATTCCTTGAGCCTATCGGAAACTGGGTCTACGGAGGCATATACAGCCCCAATCATCCCAGCGCCGACGAGCAGGGCTTCAGGACAGATATCCTGGATGCGATAAAAAAGTTCGATCTTCCTGCAGTGCGGCTCCCGGGAGGCAACTTCATGTCAGGGTGGGACTGGAAAGATTCCATAGGTCCCAGAGAGAACCGGAAAGGACACCTTGACCTTGCGTGGAAACAGTTTGAGCCAAACGAATTCGGGCACGACGAATACCTCCAGTGGGCAGCCAAATCCGGTGCAGAGACTCTTTATACTCTTAACCTGGGGACGGGAGACATCAACAGCGCCGTCAGCTGCGTGGAGTACACTAATTTCGAAGGCGGGACCTACTGGTCTGACCTGAGGAAACAGAACGGCCACGCCGAACCGTACAATGTCAGGACCTGGTATCTGGGAAACGAGATGGACGGTCCGTGGCAGATCAACTCCTTCGAGAAAGATCCCAAGGCATACGGAATAAAGGCGTATGAGATCGCAAAAGTCCTGAAATACATGGATCCTGACCTCAAAATAGGTGTCTGCGGATCCTCCTCTCCCCTTCTGACTCGTTATCCCGATTGGGAAAGGATCGCGCTGGAAGAGTGCTACCCGCTTATGGATTACCTTTCGATCCATTACTACCACTGGGCGCCTGAGGGTGACTATGCGGCATTCCTCAACGGAGCTACACTGTATGAGAAATTCCTGAACACCGAGATCGGCATCTGCGACTACGTCCAGAGCAAATACCGTCATCCCGGCAAGATGATGATATCTTTCGATGAGTACGGCATATCGTTCAACGCACAGGAACGGGTCGATCACGGCCGGAACGGTTACCTGCCTCTTCATTCTTACGCCGAGTTCAAGGATGACAGGCGCCGTCCGTTCAACAGTTTCGATCCCAGAAATCCTTCTGACCGCTCGTTTACAAGAAAATACGCGATGATGGATGCTCTCGGTCAGGCTTCGGTGCTGGTCATGCTCATGCGCCACGCGGACAGAGTCAAGATCGGATGCATGACCGGCGGCATACGCAGCGCGATCGCTTTCGACAGTCAGCATACCTGGAACGGAGCTACCTACTATCCCTTCTACCAACTGAGACACTACGGCACCGGAGAATCCATTCTTCCCGCGATAGACACTCCCACGTTCTCCGCGAAGGGCTTCGACATCGACAATTTCCATGCGGCAGATGACTACTACGACATCCCGTACATCGATGCCTCCGCTTCTCTCGACGAGGAAAAGGGCGAAGCAGCCATATTCTTCATCAACAGGAACTGGGAGGAGGATATGGATGTCAGACTGGATGTCAGGGGATTCGAAGGCTACGATCTCGTGGAGCACCAGGAGATGTACTGCTACGATGACTACGCCAGCAACTCCTTTGGGAACGAGCAGATCCATCCCGTGGTCAACAGTGAGACCAGGATGGACGGCGGAATCATCGACGTCCATGCAAAAAAGCTGTCCTTTAATATGATCAGACTCAAAAAGAGATCCTGATACTGCCTGCCAACAACTCAGGGCTGCACTCTCAATGAGAGCGCAGCCCTTTCTGCCTTCGGATCAGTTCAATCGATCATGACACAGGCGATATAGGTGATCGTCCCTTCTCCATAATGATATTTCATCCCGTTATCCCTGCACACCTGGCTGACTATCATCCCGAGCCCTTCCATGGGATATGAAAGCAGCTCCGGGAACCTGCAGGGAGCATCAGGATAAGTGCACGACTCGCAATTGGAGCAGGAAGCGGCTCCGGCCAGCAGTGCTCCGGGCACTTTCTTCTTTACGATCTTCGCATATTCAGCGAACCTGCCGTTATGCTGCCGTCCGACTTCCAGATACGTGTCGTAGTCAAATACGTCTATGTCACCCGTGGTCTGCACAAGTATCCCTCTTTTGTACTTTCTGATCATCTGCTCGCACTCTTCAAGGGTCCCGCATCCTGGAGGGCATGACCAGTTCGTGCCGTATCTGCCGCATTTGTTCTCTGCACAGGCGTCTCTTGCCGCTTTGCGCAGCACGATCGTAGAGACGTCCAGTTTCCCTACATGGGAGAATCCGCAGTCTACCGCATCCTGCATCAGTTCTTCGATAATATC
>JAFYIC010000103.1 GCA_017538845.1 Bacillota bacterium
GGCGCAAGAGGCCTGACGGCGGCATCTCTTAACGCGGTTCCGCAGGAGATATTCTTCACGTCCGGAGGGACAGAGGCAGACAACATGGCTCTTTACGGCGCTGCCGAAGCCAGAAAGCGCAGGGGAAATAAGATAATAACCACACAGGTGGAACATCCCGCCGTGCTTGAGACCTGCAGGAAACTGGAGAAACAGGGATTTAAAGTGGTTTATCTTCCGGTAGACGAGAATTGTATAGTTGACCCGGACAGACTGGCCGGTGAGATAGACGATAAGACGATCCTCATCTCCGTAATGCACGTGAACAACGAGACAGGAGCCATCCAGCCCGTGCAGGAGATAGGCAGGATAAAGGACAAATATAACAATGAGAACCGGGAGAAGAACACGGGGATCATTTTCCATACAGATGCGGTCCAGTCATATTTCAAACTGAAAGAGACGGCGTCCCTTGCCGGTACAGGTGAAAAGGGCGCTTTTGCCGATATGATATCTGTAAGCGGACATAAGATTCACGGCCCTAAGGGCGTGGGAGCGCTGTATATATCAGAAGATCTGACTCTGCCGGCATTTATGACAGGAGGCGGCCAGGAAAAGGGCATGCGCTCCGGAACCGAAAACGTGGCGGCTATAGCAGGATTCGGCAAAGCAGTCGGTATCAACATGGAAAAGGCCGATGAGATGCGTGCCAATATGGCTGAAATGAAGAAATACCTGCTTGAAGGCATCAGAGCTGAGATAAAAGACATAAAGGTCAACGGACCTGAAGACGAAGAGAGGGCCTGTCCGTCTGTTCTAAATGTTTCTTTCGAAGGAACAAGGGGAGAAGTGATACTGCACAGCCTGGAGGAGGACGATATATACGTATCCACCGGATCCGCGTGCTCATCCCACAAGGACGGAGACAGTCATGTGCTGAAGGCCATGGGACGCAGCCACAAGGACATCGAAAGCGCTCTAAGGTTCAGTTTTGGCGGATATGAGACGAAGGAACAGGTGGAATTCTGCCTGGAAAAGCTGAAAACGGCAGTTTCAAGGTTCAGAAAACTGGGGACTTTCAGATAAATCATAATCAGTATTATGAAAACCAAGAGTTCGGGCGCGCTTTTGCGGTAATGCACGGGCTTTTACCACATAAAAAACAGTTTGACGGAGGAAAAATTGAACGAAAAACAGATAATGATCGTCAGGTGCGGCGAAGTCGCCCTGAAGGGCATGAACAAACCTTATTTTGAGAGGATGCTGGCGGACAGAATAAAGAGACTTACACACAGACTCGGCGACGTTTCGGTAACGCGTCACGAAGGCCTTATTTTCGTTCACGCAGACAAAGAGATAGACAGACAGGAACTCATAAAAGACATATCCAAGGCATTTGGCGTTGATTCCATAAGCCCGGCCATAGAGGCTGAGCCCGACCTTGACGAGATCGGGAAAGCGGCGGTGGAATATATGCTGGACCTCATAGAAAAAGACGGCATAAAGACATTCAAGGTGGAGGCCAAGAGGGCGGACAAGAGTTTTCCGGTGAAATCGCCGGAGATATCCCGTATCATAGGGGCCAAAGTCCTCATAGGCTGCAAGGTGCTGAAAGTAGACGTACACGATCCGGACTGCACTCTCCACGTGGACGTGCGGAAGGACAGGGCATACATATATCATGAGAAGATATCCGGTTTCGGAGGACTTCCTCTGGGAACAAACGGCAAAGGCATGAGCCTGCTTTCGGGCGGAATAGACAGCCCGGTGGCCACGTGGATGATGGCCAAGAGAGGAATGCTCATAGAAGCCGTCCATTTCCATTCATATCCGTACACAAGCCAGAGGGCCCAGGAGAAGGTGGAAGAACTGGCGTCGCTTGTTGCCGTTTACTGCGGCAGATTCAAGCTCCACGTCATAAATCTGCTGCCCATACAGGAGCAGATCGTGACCAACTGTCCGGAAGACGAGACCACCATACACGTGCGCAGATTTATGATGCGCATCGCCGAAAAACTTGCTGAAAAGACCGACTGTGGTTTCCTGATCACGGGAGAGAACCTGGGGCAGGTGGCCAGCCAGACGGCGGAGGCTCTGGTGGTCACGAATCAGGCGGTACAGCTTCCGGTACTGAGACCGCTTATCGCCATGGACAAGGTGGATATAATGGACAAGGCTCAGGAGATAGGCACGTACGAGACTTCCATACAGCCTTTCGAAGATTGCTGCACTGTATTCCTGCCCAAGCATCCTGTGACCAAGCCCAAACTCGACAGGATCCTGAAGTCCGAAAGCGCTCTGGATGTTGATAAACTGGTGGAAGACGCTGTGAACTCGGAAGAAATCATCGAGATATATCCTGCAGGAAGCGGTCAGTAAGAGATATACTGAGAAGAATCACCGCATATAAGCGAATATTACCATAATATTACCATTTAGCAATCGTATAATTACCGAATACGGTTGCTTTTTGTTTTGAACGTGATAAAATATGGTAAGGAGCGATACATCAGAAACTTGAGAGGAGGAGAATAAATGGATCTTGAAACAATGAGAAAATGCAAAGCCGAGCTTGGTTACACAAACGTGCGTATTTCTGAACTTTCAGGCGTACCGCTGGGCACGGTGAACAAAGTGTTGAGCGGGGAAACAGCTTCACCGCGATATGATACGATCCTGGCTCTTGAAAAGGTGTTTGCTCCCGTGATCGGAAGAGTCAGAGAAGAAATGGCAGCCGAAGATGATTATTACAGATATAATTCGACCGGTTACGAAGGATTTATGGATAAGGAGTCGTATGAAAAGTGGCCGGATCAGGGAAACTACACTTTGGATGACTATTACTCCTTTACTGATGATGTGAGAGTGGAACTGATTGATGGAGTTATATTTGAGATAGCTGCGCCTACCAAAAAGCATCAGATAATAGTTGGAGAACTTTATTTCAGATTTTTAACATGCGTCAAAAGCAACAAAGTTGACTGCAATGTCTATATTTCTCCCGTAGATGTAAGACTTGATATGAATGAAAGGACAATAGTGCAGCCTGATATAGCCGTTATATGCCATGATGATAAAAACTTTAGGAGAATCGAAGGTGCTCCTGAGTTCGTAGTAGAGGTGATTTCTCCGTCTACCAGAGGCAAAGACAGGGTCCTCAAACTTAATAAATACATGTACGCCGGAGTGAAGGAATACTGGATCGTCGACCCATACAAAGAAGAGGTTGAAGTGTTCATTAAGGAAAAAATGAATAATGAGGAGTTCCCGGTTCGATATACATTTGATGACAAAATTCCTGTGGTTGTATCTAACGGAAAGTGCGTCATCGATTTTGAAGAGATAAAGCACGAAATCGAGGGTTATCACCTGGAGGATGAAGCTTATTAAGCAGTTGCAAATATGCTGCTTGAATTGTACAAATAAAAAACGGCTTTCGTGTGTTTGCATGGAAGCCGTTTTCTGGCGCGCCATTAGGGATTCGAACCCCAGACCTTCGCATTCGTAGTGCGCTACTCTATCCAGCTGAGCTAATGGCGCATGTGATACACAGCGCGTGCCGTGATTTTTCGTACCTTGTGATTATACAATAAGAGCGGTGCCGTGTAAAGATAATTTGACAGGGCAAAGGGAAAAAAGTAATATATTTTTATCAGTCAGAAAACACACATGGAGGACATGGATATGGCAAAAGAAAGCATAGTAGATACAAAAGCTGCGCAGAAGAAACTGGAAGATTTCATGAACGAAAACTCAAAGATCGAGGACGGTCAGGAGCGGCTTGAAAAATACATGGAATTCACCATGATCGACAACAACGTGGACCAGAAGGAGCTGTATAACGGACAGATGGCAGGGCAGTACACAGAC
>JAFYIC010000104.1 GCA_017538845.1 Bacillota bacterium
TCCACGGCTTCATCTATTACGTCAAGATTTCCTTTTTCGATCTCCTCGACGACACATGTCTTCATGTGTTCTTTGAGTATGATCTGGGCCACACTTTTCAGCGCGCTCTGGGCAGCGGATATCTGTACCAGGATGTCCCCGCAGTATCTGTTTTCCTCAAGCATGTTCTTGGTGCCGTTGAGCTGGCCGATGATGCGGTTGAGCCTGCTCTGAAGCTGATGTACCGTCTCTTCGGCTCGCGGCGTATTCTTATGTCTTGCGCAGGAAGGGCAGGTGCCGCCCGTTTCCTCTGCGGCTGTGTTTTTTTCCATATTCTTATCCATGAATGAATCCTCCGTTTACCGGACCGCGCAGGCGATCCTCTGATAAAAGAATATACCCCATGGGGGTATTTGTCAACATGGCAAAGACATATGGAAATCGGAGAAAATGAATGATATAATTCCTATGTATATTCATTATCCGAAGGAGCGTAAAATGGAATTCATTCCTATTCTTTTAGGCGTAGTCTTAGCCGGCTATTTTGTCGGCAGCAGATTGCGGGCACATAAAGATAAAATGCACTGGCTCAGCCCGTTGATTTCCATCATCGTGGTCGTTTTGCTGCTCGTTCTTGGATTTCGCCTTGGCTCCAATGAGGAAGTTTTCAGTAAGCTGGGAACCATAGGGATAAAAGCCTTTATCCTTGCAGCAGGCGGGGTAACAGGAAGCGTATTGTTTGTTTTCATCATCAGAAAGATCGTTGGAATAGACAACAGAGGCGACCGTGTTTCCGATAGTTCAAAAAATCATGCGGAAGAAAAGCCTGACGGCAGGGAAGATGCGCAGAACGCAGACGAAACCGCAGAAGGCGGCGGAAGTTTCAGGATGACGGTGAAAACGCTGGTATCGCTGGCTGTCGGCATGCTGGCAGGATTCTTTATGACCAAAGATTATTCTCCGGTGGAAGACGCAGCCGAGAGTTTCGTGGGAGTATCCGGAACGGTACTTCTGGTGATACTGTGCGTCCTGTTGTTCTTTGTAGGTGTTGAAATAGGGCTTGAAGGAACTGTAGTCAAGAAGTTCAAAATGGTCGGATGGAGGATATTCCTGTTTCCGGTAGGAGTCATTGCCGGGACCCTTGTGGTGATGTTGATCATGTCCATGTTCATCGATTACAGCGTGACGGAGACCCTGGCGGTAGGATCCGGATTCGGCTGGTTCTCCCTTGCTCCTGTGCTCATTGCGGAGTATTCCGCGGAAGTTTCGGCGCTGTCGCTTTTATACTGCGTCATGAGGGACGTCCTCGGCTTCATATTCGTACCTGTAATTGCAAAGAAGATAGGTTACGTGGAAGCTATCGCGCCTCCGGGAGCATCTGCCATGGACGTGAGTCTGCCCATAGTAGAGAGGGCGACCAACGCGGATATCGCCGTATACTCATTCGTAAGCGGAGTAATAGTAAGTCTTATGGTACCTGTACTGGTGCCGTTGTTCATCGCCATGTAAAAGCGCATACTGACGCGGACATAAGTCCGCGCATGATAATAAATAATCAAAAGAAAAGGATACGAAAATGGAAAACAAAAAATTCACAGGAAGCAGTAAGTACGTAGCATCACAGGAACTGATGAATGCGGTAAACATCGCAATAGCGCTGGAGAAACCTCTTTTGCTGAAAGGAGAGCCGGGCACGGGAAAGACCATGCTGGCAGAATCCATATCGGAGGCGCTGGGAAAACCTCTGATAACGTGGAGCATCAAATCCACCACGAAGGCCCAGGAAGGCCTTTACGTGTACGATACGGTGCAGCGGCTCTATGACAGCCAGTTCGGGGAAGAGGGCGTTGACGACATCGCCAGATACATCAAACTTGGCAAACTGGGGGAGGCGTTCAGCGCAGATGAGCAGGTAGTGCTACTCATCGATGAGATAGACAAGGCGGACCTGGAATTCCCAAACGACCTTCTGTGGGAGCTGGATAAGATGGAGTTTTTTATCAACGAGACCAAGGAAGTGGTAAAGGCAAAGACCAGGCCTATCGTTATCATCACATCCAACGCGGAAAAGGAACTGCCCGACGCGTTCCTGAGGAGGTGCATTTTCCATTACATCGATTTCCCTGATGAAGCAAAGATGAAGGAGATAATCGATGTTCATTATCCAGACATAGACGATATTCTGGTTGAAAGAGCCATGAATGCTTTTTACAAGATCCGCGACCTGGATGACATCCAGAAGAAGCCAAGCACATCGGAGCTTCTTGACTGGATACAGGCCCTCATGATAAGCGGCATAGATATTGAGAAGATAGTGGCGGATCTGCCGTATCCGGGAGTGCTTCTCAAGAAAAACGAAGATCTTGACACCCTTAAGGCAGAGTGGAAGACGGAAGGAAAGGACAACTGATGTTTCTGGAGTTTTTCTTTGTACTCAGGGCTAACGGACTGAAGGTGTCCCTCCACGAGTGGATGACGCTTCTTGAGGCGCTGGAAAAGGGTCTTGCTCATTCCAGCCTTCTGGGGTTTTATCATCTCTGCAGATGCGTCCTGATAAAAAGCGAAACTGAATACGACCGGTTCGACCAGGTCTTCACTTCATACTTCGGCGATATAGCCGAGGACGTTGAGCTGCCGGAAAGGTTCTGGAAGTGGCTCAACAAGCCTGCCGAAAAGCGCGACTGGGATGACGCCTACATACCCAAATATGAGTTCGAGGAAGTCCTCAGGCGCATGGAAAAGCTCAAGGAAGAGCAGAGGAAAGAGCACCGTGGCGGCAAGAAGTACATAGGAGCAGGCGGGACTGCGCCTATAGGCCATTCAGGTGATAACCCGTTGGGAATCAGAGCCGGCGGCGAAAGCGTGCATTTCAGCGCCGTACGCGTGGCCGGTGAGAGACGCTTCAAGGATTTCAGGGAGGACAACATCCTTACAATGCGCGATTTTCAGGTGGCTTTCAGACGGCTGAGACAGTTCTCCAACAGGCTGGATATACCCAGGACGGAACTGAATATCAATAAGACCATAGACGATACCTGTGACAATGCGGGATTCTTGAAACTGGCCTGGGAAAAGCCCAGGAAGAATTCCATAAAGCTGCTGATGCTTTTCGATTCGGACGGGTCTATGAGAATGTACCGTGACCTTTGCAACAAACTGTTCAGATCGGTGAGCATTTCCAATCGGTTCAAGGATCTGAAACTTTACTATTTCCACAACTGCGTATACGACCATCTTTATACTGACCCCACCTGTGTTGACGGCGAGTGGGTGGACACCAAATGGGTACTCAATAATCTGCCACAGGACTACAAGGTGATCTTTGTGGGCGACGGCTGTATGGCCGAGTCCGAACTGACCAA